>NZ_JALNUG010000010.1:0-216614 GCF_026540675.1 Bacillus sp. GC_Bacil_1 | reverse complement strand
TTTTTAGCAGAAGCAAGAAGCTCCAACGATGATTAATAAAATAAACAGTACAACTAATAAAGCAAATCCTCCAGCAAAACCGCAGCCTTCGCCGCAACTACCACCAAAACCCATAATAGTTCCTCCTTTTAATAAGAGGGGAAAACAAGGGTACACTCATGTATTTTAACGGATTCAAATTACTTTATGTTTTTTACGCAATAATTGAGCAGGTCCTTTGGAAAATAAAAAAAGACATCAATTAAGATGTCTTTTTTCTTTGTAAATTGGTGTTAAGAAGGTAACTTATTGCTTTTAACCTATGAATAATATAACAATCATCGAGTAAGTTTATTATAGCAGTGATAAATAGGATTTTTATATGTAATATTACATATATATAGATTTATTTATGTTTTATTTGTATATTTTAATTGTCTGTTCCTTGTTTTAATTCGTTTAGTTATATTATTTTTTGAGTGCTCCAGCAATGGAGCCTTTTTTTAGTATTCTATTTTGATGATGTTCCATAAAATTAGCACCTTTTAAAGCTGTTTTTATATAAAAAGTCTTTAACTTGTATTTATAGCTAAAGGCTCTGAGTGTCATACTTTATAGTTTATAAAATCTTATAAGAAGAATAACCAGTATTTTATATAGAATTTATCCCACTATTTGCCGGGCTGCCCATAAACGCCCGATTGGTGAGAGCTGATTAAAGTTTCACTGTATAATGTTTTTTATCCAGTTTGGAACTGAAAATGTACTAGCTTGATAATGAAGCTAGGTTATTAGAAGTGAAAAATTTTAGTTTTATTATAATTAATAGAAATGAAAGTAGTGTAAATATAAATCCACTCCAAATAAGTTGATGAATACCTAAGTTTGAAATGAACCAGCCTCCAATAGTTGTTCCTAGAGTAATTCCAAGATTTGAGAATGAAACGAATAGGCTATTACCAAATTCGGGTGCTTCTCTTGCTTCACTTATTAACCATGTTTGACCAACAATTAATCCACCAGCATGCACGATTCCCCAAATGAATACCATAAAAATCATTGGAACAAGATAAGGACCTAAATAATAAACCAATATGTAAACAATAGAATATAAAATAGGGAACGATATTACTGTATTTACGATGCTTCTTTGCAGAAGACTACCAAATAAATGATTGCCTAAAATCATAACTATACCAAATATGAATAGCATGATACTGATGAGCGATCCATTCATGGAAGTTACTTTCGCAAGGTATTCGGCGAAGTAGCTGTATACGGAAAACATGGCTGCAAAAAGGAATGTGACAGTTAAAATATTTAACCATAATCCTGGTTTGCCGAGTATACGAATTTGTTTGCCGAAAGACATTTTTTCTTTAACGGGCATAGAAGGAAGTGAGATTAGTATTCCAATGAATGAAAGGGCGTTAATAAGCGCTCCGAATAAGAAAGCAATTTCTAATGAAAATTGATCTGCAAGGTAAGAGGTTAATGGTACACCTAGTGCAAAGCCAACCGTAATTCCCATGAAAACTTTTGTAACCGCTTGACCACTCTTTTCAGGAGGGACAAGTTTAGCAGCAGTTACAAGAGCGATTGAAAAGAAGAGTGGGTGAAGTGCTGCAGGTAAAATACGAAAAATAAGCATGATTTCAAATTGTGTTGTATAAGCGTAAATTATATTTGAAATAACAAAAACAAAGATTGCTATTAATAAAATTATTTTACGATTAATACTAGAGACGAGCAGAATTAAAAACGGACCAGAAATAGCAACGACTAGTGCGAATATACTTACTAAAAACCCTGCTTGTGCAGTTGAAATGCCAAATTTCTGAGTGATTTGTGGTAATACACCGACAATACCCATCTCGGTAGTAATAATTCCAAACACCCCTATTGCTAGTGTAAGAATAAGTAAAGGACTTACTTTTTTCATTTGTAAAACTCTCCATTCTTCTTATTATTTTGAAAGTGAAATCGATTTATTAACAAGGAAATGAGCATGATTGGATGTCAATAGTATTAGAATTATGTAATGTTAAACACAAACACAGATATCTAAATAACTAGATATGATATGTTAAAAAAGATGCTCCTTTCTATGTTTCTTTCTTTTATAGGTAGCGAAGTTTTAAAAAGAATGTATTGGGCAGCTATATAAAAGCAGAATGTGTGAAAGCAAATAATCAATGGTAGGTTGATTATTTGCTTTTACTTTATAATTCATTTTGAACGTATTCAGAAAACGCTTGTATTGTTTTTTCATTTCGACGATAATATGTCCATTTTCCAATTCGGTCAGAGTCTAGTAGTCCTGCCTTTTTCATAGTTAATAAATAACTAGAAATAACCGATTGGGCTAAGCCAGTTTTAAGCTGAATATCTCCTACACACACTCCAATCTGAAAATTAATCCCTTGTTCTAAATAAGGTTTTTCGTCGAAATGGTTTTCTGGATTTTTTAACCATGATAGAATTTGACATCTTGTTTCATTTGACAATGCTTTATAAATTAATGAAGGTTCCATAAGGATATTATATCTACTTTTATAGATTTGTAAATGGGTTTGTGTGATTTTAAGGGAAGAAGGTCTAGTTGATCCCCTCGAATAGGAATAAGGTGCTCTTGATCTGTACCCTTTGTAAAGGACATTTTAAAAAAAATTAGGCAACCTAAAAAAGATGATTTCTGTATGCAAACAGAAGTCATTTTCTTTAAATTCCATTGATAGCAAGAGTGATTATAGTACGTCATATATTTATTAATTTCATGTTTTAACTGAACAAACGAGTCACATGATTTTATATATGCTTTATCGGTTAAAGTACTACGAGGATTACGTGCAAAAATGATAGTATTGTTAGGCTTAAGCATGTTGTTGCCTAGCTATCAATGGCGGATGCCTAAGAAGAGTAATAATAAAACCCAACTGAAGATTTAAGAAAAATTTTATATTTACCCCACTCTTTATTTTAAAAGTTTTTCCTATCCTATAAATGAGTTACATCATGAAGGAGACTAAAAAAGACAAAGTCATAGATGAAAATGTAAAGTTAGGGGATTCTACATGGATACAGGAGTTTTGATTAGTTATTTGTATACTTATTTCTTTACTATTATGTTTTGTATTGTGTTTCAAATTGGAGTTTATTTTAAAGCGAAAAGAACTATATCTATTCGGCATTTTTTGTGGGTGTATGTTTTTCTGTTCTATCTTTCGTTAGTGTATAAGGTGACGCAAATCGCGACTGTATGGGATATAAGTAGATATGAAACGTGGATTCGTGTAAGTCAAATCAATTTGACTCTATTTGATACGGCAGGTAGTACTACGTATCTTTTGAACATTGTACTGTTTATGCCGTTAGGTTTTTTATTACCGATGATTTGGCCGCACTTTAGAAAAATGAAAAACACCGTATGTGCAGGATTTCTTTTTTCATTGGCAATTGAGTTAAATCAATTACTTAATAATAGAATTACAGATATTGATGATTTATTTACGAACACTCTCGGGGCGATTATTGGATATTTATTATATAGAGCTTTTAAAATGATATTAAGAAGAGAGGGGGAAAAGCTTGATATCAACTCTTCTCTAGTTATAAAATACGAGGCTGTTTTTTGTTTAGTGTGTTCATTTGTAGGGGCGATGTTAATTTATCATCCAGCTTTATTTGGAAGACCTGTCATCATTCAGTGAGGTGATTACGAATTTTTTTTGAACGCTCGTGCGATATTTCAATTTGTAAAAAGCCTTTAACTTGTTATAGTTAAAGGCTTTTATCATCATGATTTTTACTTACCAATTACCCACTCTAACATCCGCCTTCAACCACTTCACCCAATCCAAATCCTCTACCTTAAGCAAACTGAGCGAAACACCCTTCATATCTAAAGAAGTTAACAACGTACCAACCTTTACGAATGTAACTTGCAATCCTTCAAGTTCAGACAAACGGCGAATGTCGTTTGCGAAAATGTATTGTTCCATTAATGGAGTTGCGCCGAGTCCATTAATAAGGATAGCGAAGTTGTCACCTTTTCTCCAGCGATAAATGCTTTTTAGTTTGTTCATTAGTTCGATCGCTAATATTTCAGAAGAGGATAGTGCTTCTTTGCGGTAACCTTTTTCGCCGTGAATACCGACGCCGTAAAAGACTTCATCTTCGGTTAATGTGAAGGAAGCTTTTCCTTTCACTGGATCGTTTGCAGGTGAAAGAGCAACTCCTAATGTGTGTAAGTTTTTGATGACAGCTTGCCCGATTGTTGTTAGTTCTTCTAAAGAATGTCCACTCTCAGCGGCCGCACCTAATATTTTTTGAACGAAAACAGTGCCAGCTACGCCGCGTCTTCTTTTATTAAAGGAAGCATCATCTTCAATTGAAACATCGTCATTTACGATGATATGGTCAACTTTTCTTCCTTCTTCTTGAGCAATTTGCTTTGCTGCTAGAAAGTTTTCTACGTCATCTTTAAAGTTTTTGATGATGAATAGTATACTTTTATCTTTTGGTATGAGGCGAGTTGCTACTACAATTTGTTCCACTGTTGGAGGAGTGAAGATGCTTCCGTTTACTGCCGCCGTAAGCATTCCTTTTCCTACATAACCAATATCAGCAGGTTCATGTCCGCTACCACCGCCGCTTACAATAGCGACGTCTTGCTTCATTTTTTCGATATCTTTTACATAAATGATGTTATTTGTTTCATCGTAATTTACTTTGTCGTTATGTTCAAAATAAAAGCCATGCAGCATATCTTGAACGATATTTTGTACATCATTCATAATCTTTTTCATTGCTTTTGCCACCCTTTAATTACTTTGCTGATTGCTCAAGTAATAGTAGTAATTGATTGTTTATCATATTTTTCATAAGAGAAGACATAACGGATGGATCTACTTCGCACTTGCTTTCAATCCAATCTTTTATCGTTCCAACGAAGCCGTGACTATAAAAGGAGGCAATCGTATTTTTGGTCTCATCAGAAAGGCTGAATCCACAGCTCACAGATAATTCATCAATAATCTTCATATATAAGTTTTTCGTATGCTCAAATAAATAGTGATTAAACGAGTTTTGCTCAATGACTTTAAAAGCATTTCGGTAAAATTTTTGATTTTCATAAAAGTAATCAAATAATAAATCGAAAATGTTTTCCCACGTTTCATAGTCAAGAAAATCGATAATGTTTTCCTTCGTTTCTTCTCTATAAATCCAGCTTAATAGTTCAAATTTATCTTTAAAATGATAATAAAAAGTTTGCCTACGCATTTGACAGTGTAACATAATATCGCTCACTGATATTTTATGAAACGACTCTGTTTCCATTAAATACTTCAATGAGTTCGCGATTATCTTTTTAGAAATTATAGAAGAGGTCATCTGAATCATCCCTAGAATGTTATTAATATAAAAATCCTATCTATAAATGAGAGCGGTGTCTTTAGACAGATTGTCCATTTTGTCCGTTTACTATAAAACGCTTTCATTTTAACATGAGTAGTAAGAAGAAGATTTCAAATATATCACAATATATTAAAGGAATTGAGGGAGAACTACAATGAAAAAGATTATAAACAAACCAGAAACATTAGTAATGGAAATGTGTAACGGAATGGTTATGGCTCACCCAGAGCTTGAGCTTTTGAAAAAACATAAAGTAATTAAGAAGAAAGAAATGAACGAAAATAAAGTAACGTTAATTAGCGGCGGCGGTAGTGGTCATGAGCCGGCACATGCAGGATTAGTCGGAAAAGGAATGTTAGATGCGGCAGTGTGCGGAGATGTGTTTGCGTCACCTTCACAAATTCAGGTATATCAAGCAATTAAAGAAACAGCTAGTAAAAAAGGTACGTTATTAATTATTAAAAATTATAGCGGCGATATTATGAATTTCAAAAACGGTGCGCATTTAGCGACGGAAGATGGAATTGAAGTCGACTACGTAAAAGTGGACGATGATATTGCGGTAGAAGATAGCCTATATACAGTAGGACGCCGCGGCGTTGCGGGAGTTATTTTAGTTCATAAAATTGCCGGCGCAGCAGCGGAAGCAGGTATGGATTTAGGAGCGGTGAAAGCTGTAGCAGAAAAAGCAGCGGCTAACGTGCGCACAATCGGTTTAGCGTTAACGTCTTGTACAGTTCCAGCGAGCGGATCACCTACTTTCACACTTGCGGAAGATGAAATGGAATACGGCGTAGGTATTCACGGCGAACCAGGAATTAAGCGTGAAAAAATGCTGTCGGCTGATGAATTAGCTAACCGTATGACAAATGATTTAATGAAAGATTTAGGAGTAAAAGATGGCGAGGAAATCGCACTTCTAGTTAACGGTTTTGGCGGAACACCACTGCAAGAACTTTACTTATTTAACAACGCCGTTACGAGAGAACTAGCAGCTAGAAACATTAAAATTAATAGAGTATTCGTCGGTAACTATATGACAAGTATTGATATGGCTGGTATGTCTTTAACGGTAATGAAGTTAGATGACGAGCTAAAAACATTACTATCAAAAGAATGTAATACACCAGCGTTTAAAGTAGATGGACCAGTTGAAAGTGTAGAGTACGTGAATGTACTTGAAGAAACAGAAGAGAAGGAAGTTTCCTTTGAACTAGAAACAGCGGAAGAGCACGCTGTGATTAAAAATAATGTCATCACATTAAACAACATAATTTATCTCGTTGATAAAATGAGCGATATTATTATTAAAAATGAAGTACCGTTTTGTGAGTTAGATACACATGCAGGTGACGGCGACTTCGGAATGAGTGTTGCAAAAGGATTTAAGCAATTAAAACGTGAGTGGCATTCGATTGTAGAACAAGAAAATGTAACGATTGGATCATTCCTTGACGGTTGTTCGATGATTATTATGGAACATTGCGGCGGCGCTTCTGGTCCAATTTGGGGCGGAGCATTCCGCGCAGCTAGTAAAGCAGCAGGCGAGAAGCGTGAGTTAACAGTGAAAGAATTCGCTGAAATGTTGCAAGCAGCACTGCAAGGCATACAATCTATCGGTGAAAGATCATTCGGCAGAGGAGCGGTAGTTGGTGACAAAACATTAGTTGACGCACTTGCTCCATGTGTAGATTCTTGGTTAGATAGCGCCTCAAACGAAGTAGACGTAAAAACTGCCTTTGAAAAAGGTGCAGAAGCAGCCGTTAAAGGCGCAGAGTACACGAAAGAAATCGTAGCTCGCATGGGCCGCGCTGGTACAGTTGGTGAAAGAAGCTTAGGCTATCCAGATGCAGGTGCACATGCACTTGGAGTTATCTTTACGGAGATTGCGGGTAGTTTGAAATAGGAATGAGAAGATCCCCTCTGCCTTGTGGTGGAGGGGTTCTTTATTTATAACTATCATTCTTCCAGTGAAAAAATTTATTTGTTAGCCAATCTAGAAGCAGCTTCTTCAACTTCTTTATATGCATTTTGTAATACTTCATTTGGATCTAGTACTGCTGTTCCTTGTGCACGAACAATTTGATAATCTTCAATACCAAGGAAATTAAACATTGCTTTTAAATATTTATGAGAGTATTCCACTTCTGTATACCAATCATCATTTGTATAGATTCCTCCACTTGCTTGTATAACAAGCATTCTTCTTCCATCTTTAAGTAATCCCACTGATCCAGTTTCAGTATATTTAAATGTTTCACGTGCAATCATGATATTGTCCATGTAATCTTTTAACTTTGATGGAATATTAAAGTTGTGCAAAGGTAATACGATTACATACGTATTTGCACTTTTGAATTGTTGTAAAATTTCGGACATACGCTCTGTTACTTTTTGTTCTTCATCAGTTAACTGCTGTCCATTTCCTTGCTTTTCCCATGCGCTTAAAACAGTTTTATCTATCATTGGTACTACATCATCGTATAAATTAATCTGTTCAATCGTTTCATTATTAGGAATTAATTCTTTATAAGATACTAAAAAGTGGTTAAGAACTTTAATGCTGACCGATGATGTATCATCCACTTTTGGATGTGCGTTTATGATAAGTGTTTTGTTCATTTGTATTTCCCCTTTTTAAAAGTTTTTACGTTTTAATCGTCGACAATATTAATCGACGATTAATATTGTCTTTAATATAAACTCCGAAATTATTTTTGTCAATGAAATACATACTATTCTAAAAGAGCCTTTTTTTATTTGACTAAAATTCTAAATGGTCCTAAGATACAATTTGATAACCCTTAAAATAAAAAGCAGGTGATTTGTATATGCAATATAGTGTTGGGGTTGAATATGCCTTGCATTGCCTAGTTTATTTAATCAATGCTCCTTCCAAGGAAAGTGTTGGAATAAAGGATTTGGCAGAGTTTCAAGGACTTTCTGAAACATTCCTTTCAAAAGTTTTCGGTAAATTATCTAAAGCTGACATTGTGAATTCTGTCCCAGGTGTAAAGGGAGGATATAGGTTAGCTAAGTCTCCAGAAGATATTTCTTTTTGGGATGTAATAGAAGCTGTCGAAGGCCCAAAACCTATTTTTCAATGTAAAAATATTGTACAGAATGGTGTACTATATCGAGATGAGGTTTGTAATTCTTGTGAACCTAGCAATTCTTCTTGTACAATTAACTTAGTAATGCTTGAAGCGGAAGAACACATGCGTGAGTTTCTTCGTAAAAAGACTCTTGCATGGTTAGATAAAGAACTTGATATTGTTTTACCTGAAAAGATAAGGGTAGATACTCGTGAATACTTCAAACAAAAAAACTCTAACTAAATCGCCATGACGAATTAGTTAGAGTTTTTTTGTTTTTTAACAATATCAATCAACTTTTATTTGTCTAGTCTAAAGCCTATTTCCATGGCCAATTTGATTTCTTCACATATGTACCACATATCAGTAATTTGTTCAGTATCATTAAATTTAAAAATACCAACTTCATCCCACACTAAAAAAAACCTTTTCGCCAGTAGCTGCTTAAAGGATCGCGCTGGTACAGTTGGCGAAAGAAGTTTAGGATACCCTGATGCAGGTGCACATGCGCTTGGAGTTATCTTTACGGAGATTGCGGGTAGTTTGAAATAGGAATTAGCAAGTCCCTCTGCCTTAAGGTGGAGGGACTTTTATATAGTTGATATGTAGAAGGCTTCTTTCGGTGCTCTCCCTGTAAAATATGAGTTTGTTACTATTTTTGATAAAATCTTATTTCAAAAATACAACTAATATTTCTCAACATTAATATATTGAAAATAGTTAGAATATTTAAGATAATCATTTGTGAAGAAGTAAATTATAAAAAAAGGGGGAATTTATTTTGTTACGTCGTTTATCTATTTGTACAGTACTAACAGCTTTTATATTTACTTTATTTACATTTAACGGCTCTGCTTTCGCGGCTACGAATGCTACTGAAAATGAAACAGTAGTAGCAGCTTGTGCAAAGGGAGGTACGGTAGGTGTATATGGTGCAAAGATGCGCAGTGGTTATACTGTCAATTCACCTGTCTTACATACATTTAATGACGGTACGAAAATTACTGGAACATGGGTAACTGGTGAATATGTTCAAGGTCATTACAGTAATTCTAAACAGTGGTTAAAAGTTACATATAAAGGGATGACAGGTTATGTATCCCATACAACATTATATAACGTTTGCTCATAAAACTATGTACCATAATAGCTTTGGATATATTGAGCTAATCTCTTCTAGAGATTAGTTCTTTTTTATCTCTTAGTTTTTAATGGGGCATTTTTTGAAAAAGACCAACGATTCATTAAATCGATGGTCTTACGTTTATATAGTATTCATTTGTATCTATATCAAATTTTTCATTGCTTTTTGCTTATTTTAGACTTAGTTTGTTTGTGATTGTAGCTTATCAATTTTCCAGTATGTTTGTAGAGGGTCTAAAGAGCTTTCAATATAAAACATATATTCATCTACGGTATGTGGTACTTCAAAAGCTATTTTCAATTCTACCGTTTCATTTGGTTTAACTTGTATATCAGAAGGGTTTTGATCAAGCACCTTTCCTTTATAGATCTTTCCGTCTTTTTCATCTTTTAAGTTATATTTTAATTCTGATAGTCCAATCGTTTGACCTCGTACATTTTTTACAGAGACATTAACAATGACGGAATCGTTGCTAGCATTTAAATATGCACTTTGAACAGCGGCCAAGTAATAGCCTCCTTTAACACTCTCGCCAACTAATAAAATGCCTTGTTCCAAGCGGCTCATCTCTTCTTTTTCTTCAAAATTTATTAATTCTTCATTTTCATTTTTTGCGGTTGGTTCTTCTATTGGACCATTTTCAACGGCACTATCTGTTTTATCTTGTGTGCAAGCAGCCGTAACACTGACTAATACTAGAATGAAAGTAAGTAATATAGATAATTTTCTCATAAAATTTATCTGTCTCCTTAAGTTTCTCAATTTTGTGCAGCTATACATATAAGATTAACATAATGTCTCATTATTGGCTCAAAATAGGGGGTCTTTTAGACAACTTATTCTTTTTACTTTTAATATACATTCGATTGGTTCTCGCGATATTTGTTAATCTTTTAAAACATTGGCTTAGTAATACCGAGGGTTATTATAGATATATTAATCATGTAATTTGTCCATATCAAAATGAACGTTTTTTGCATCTAATATATTGTAAATATATTTTATTTTGAAAGGATGTGATTATATGGCCCATAAATCTACTGGAGTGTTCCGAGTTCCAGTCTCTGAAAATGGGATTATTCCAACTGCTCTCAACATTATGCTAAACAATGATTCGCGTTGCCATACTAGTAATGTGACGGTAACTGTTAAGAGAAGTCGAAACACTTTTTTCCCAACTCAAAATGAATTAGTTGAAATCTCTCGTACTTTTGTTTCTTTAGAACCAAACAGAACAACTAAGATTGTGTTATTTACTCCAGAATTCCAAATAGAAGATTTTCTTGATGTCATCATTAGTGGAAATAAAGAGGATGTTAAGGATGTTCTTGTATATTCTTTCTTAGCAGATTCAGTAGGTCATAATCTGCCATCTACTGTTTTCAGAAATGCAGAATACACTTTTGCTTGCTGACACCGTGATGATGTATTCTTTACTGTCGTATATCTGAATTGAATGTTGCAAGTAGCACTTCAAGGCATATAATCTATCGTTGAAAGATCATTCGGCAGAGGAGCGGTAGTTGGTGAAAGAAGTTTAGGATATCCAGATGCAGGTGCACATACGCTTGGGGTTATCTTTACGGAAATTTTAGGTAGTTTGAAATAGAAATTAAAAGATCCCTTCTACCTTAAGGTGGAGGGGGTTTCTTAATATTGTTTTTTGATATATATTGCTAAATATGTTCCAATAATTCATTCTATTGTATTGAGAATAATGTCATCTACATCAAAAAAACGGCTTATAAAAGGAACTAGTATTTGAAGGAGTTCCACCTCAAACATACTCCTATGCATATAGGTATGTTTGAGGTGGATTTATTAACGAATTTTATATATAGCATGAATGAAAATGGGATAAATAAAACAATGTTTCCTATTATGTTTTTAAGAATTAATTGAGCAGGCCCTTGTAAAAATAAAGAAAAGACACCAAAAGGTGCCTTCTGCCGACTTAAATTATTTTAATATTATCGTTCTAAGTTTAAAAGCTATAGGGATTTTTTCTGTGGGATTTGTAAGTAGTTTTTACGAAATTATGAGTGTTTTTTATTTTGTAATTCAATAAGTTCATCTGGTAGCATTTTTGTATAATATTCTTTTTCTGTTAGTTCAAATATAAATAATGCTTTTTTCCAGTTATAAATAACATCTTCTACATTATGTTGTTTAATTTTTAATAACAACTGACCTTTTAAATAGAATAGTTCACCTAATAGGTATAACGTATTTAGATTAATTGCTAATTTGATGCCCTTATCAATGTATTTTATTGCCTCTTCATGTTGATATGTGAAGTCCAAAGATTTTGCTAAATTTAACATGATTTTCAACTTAATTTCTTTATCTCTAGGAAAATCTAACTTATTAAAATTACTTAAACATCTTTTTAATATATTAATACTTTTTTCATATTCTTTATTTTCCGCATAAAATATAGCCATTGTTTGCATAATATCTATTTCTCTTTCTGATAAAAAATCAGAATTAGTTAAAGTCAGTTTTAATGCATTATTTAAAAAATCTAAAGCAGTTTTTAATGATTTATCCACCATAAATATAGCAATTGCTTCATGCCATATTAGAAATTGTTTCTCTTCTTTTGTTTGAAAATTATTTAAGTTTTTCTCTTTTTTTACTATTTCATAAAGTTCTTTATATTGTTTTTGTTTTAAGCAATCTTTTATTACAAATTTTACATTTTCTATATATTTTAATTTTTTGTTTTGAGTTAGTGCAAATATATTATTTGGATTAATACCAAGTCTTTCTGATAATTGATATAACAATATGCTAGATGGATAAATCACACCTTTTTCGATCTTACTAATTTGACTTTGTGAACATATTCCGTGACATAAGTCGGATTGTGATATATTTTTTTTAATTCTAAGTTCTTTAATGGTAATACCCAAATCGTTAAATTCCATTTTCCCCACCTACTATTTAACACTTTATTAGTATGATATTCTCTAACCTTAATGTAATGTAAAATTAATATAGTTGCAATTATTGTTTTAAAGGGCTTATCGTTTCTATAAGATGGTGAGATTTTTTTATGTACAAAAAAAGACACCAAAAGTTCCTTTCGCCGACTTGAACCACATTCATTTAATATAAACTTATCTGTATTTTTACATGCTTTTCTAATCCCTCTATTATCCATTTGATAAAATAAAATCCTAATATTACCAATAATTAAATAAATATTTCTATATATTCAAGATATTTACATAAATTACAAAAGTGATACATTTAAGTTGTAAGCTATAAAAACTATTAAAGGGGGATTTATTATGTTCAGGAAATTAGTAGTAGGAGCAGTAGCAACAGGTATTGCATTAACAGGGGGAATTGGTGCAGCTTCAGCTGATACGCAAAAAGCTGTGAGCTCTCCGAAGCAAGCAACATGCTCAATTCCTTATGAGTATTCTAATGGTAAATTCAAAAGAACTCTTTATTACTCAAATGGAGTATATGCTAATAGCTTTAATGAAAATGTTTGTGGCGGGACGATTACGTGGTACTTAAAACATGTTCAAAATGGAGTTGCTTTTTACGAAGGTAATTTAAAATAGTAGATTTTTTGAACCTCATTTATTGAGGTTCTTTTATTTTTAGTTTTTAAACTGATTCTCTATAAAAAAGACACCCTAAGGTGCCTTTTTGCGATTTGATCCATTGTAATATGGTATTGAATGCCAGTCCGATTATTATTTTACCATGTTAAGTAGTTTCGGTTATTGAGAAAAAATACAACTCATTGTTTGAATGCAAAAAAGCCCTAGGGGGACTAGGACTTTTTGCTAGAATGAATAAGATTTAAAAAAGGACTTATATAACGTAACATACGAATGTTTCGGAAATGTATCAAAAAAGTGAACAAAAGCGTTAATTTTAATAAAAAAAGCTCCGCGATAAAAGCTGCGGAGCTTCATAAGGTCGAGTTATGTCGTACTCACAAGGGATTTTAACATGAATGTTGTGGTAAAAATACTGGTAAATTTATCCCATAAAACTCCCGCTGATTAGAGTTCCACTTCATTCGAAGGAATTTATGTTTTATAAATTAGATTATAATAGTTGATATTCTCCATATTGACCAGAAAAGAACTAAAAATTCTAGTGAAATTCCAAGTGTTCGTTTCCTAGTTTTTTGAAATTCTTTTATTAAATAGCCAACAGCACTAATTGCTATAAGAATGAAAAGAATAAGTTCGAGTGTAACTGGCATTTTATCTACCCCTAATACATTAATTTGTTATATAGAGATTATAAGATATTTTTACGGCTAGTAGTGAAAAATTTAATAAAACTATCTCTAATGGAGTTTTGTTTGAACTTCTAAAAGTATTTTTGAAAACCATTGTACGTAAAGTTTCTGCGTATGTTTTTAGGAAACAAATTTTAGAAAAAGATAACAAAAAACCCGCTCCTCGTCGCCGTTGTAAGCAAAAGGGTGGGTTTTGTAAAAAATAAATGAGCCCTAATGGATATAATGTACAAAAGAAAAGAGGCTTTCTTATGAAAGGATAGACTTTCATGTGTCATCACTATTAATAATGATGTGTTATTTTTACATAGAAACGAATAAGGAACAGAACAAGTTATAGTTTAAAGGGATAAAATGGTGGGATTGTATTGAGAAATTTTTTTGAAACAATAATATTCAGAAAATTAAAAGTTTTACTGGAAGATTTTTGTTATTATGTTAGTAATCTATAGACAAAGGAGAAGGGGCTATATGAGTGTACATGTAATAAAAAAGGAAGAAATCAATTTACTTTTACATGAGTGGTATAGAGAAATTCGTTCACAGAATTTCTCTAAGGCAAAGGAATTAAAACAAAGTATTGATACAAAAGTTAATAGTATGGAAGAAGATCGAAAGAATACAGAGTTTTATTCACTTGTAGATTTTAGATTTAAAATGTTAAGTGCAGAGTTTTATCCCCATCAATCTGACATATCTAAGAATGATCTAAGAAAAATGAAGTTAGATGAAGCTCCATCAGATGAATCTTTATTATATTATTACCATTTCTTTAAGGCTTCTCATGCCACAGTAAACGGTAATTTTAAAGTGGCTGAAAAGCATTATGGAATAGCAGAATCTTTGTTGGGAAATATTCAGGATCCAATTGAAAAAGCAGAATTTAACTTTAAGCTATCAAGCTATTATTATCACGTTTGCCAGCCTATTTTAGTAATTCAATATGCAACTAGAGCAAGGAATACATTTGAAGGGCTGTACGGGTATAGCAGGAAGGTGGCAGCATGTGACAATGTTCTGGGTTTAGCATGTGTAAAGCTAAATGAATTTGAACAAGCAGAAGTTTATTTCATGTCGTCTCTGGATATTTTGAAAAAGCAGAATGAAGAGGAGCTAATGTTACGAGTTCGACATAGTTTAGGGGTTATGTATGCAGAGCAAAACCTATCTGATTTAGCACTTCGTTACTTATCAGAAGTATCACAAAAAATTCCGAATCACTTTAGAGCGATTTTTTTGGAAGCTAGAGAGAATTTAAAGTTAGGAAAGACAAAGCTTGCAGCGTCCTTAATTGAAAAAGGATTAATAATTTGTAATGAACTGGAACAAAAAGAATATGAACATCATTTTACAATTCTAAAAGAAATGAATGAGAATGTTTCTGCTGAAGAATTAGAGTTAGCCATTTCTAAAGGAATTTATTTCTTTAATGAAGTAGGTTTATGGCAATATGTCCAGGAATATGCTGAAAAATTAGCGGTTAAATATCATGAAGAAGGAAATTCAATAAAATCTAGTGAATACTTCTATTTAGGATATAAAGAAAAAGAAAAAGGTTTTCAGAAAGGGGCTTTAAAATGAAAAGGGTCATCAGCAGTTCAATTGGATTAATAATTACGGTCATACTATTAAATGGAGTAAATGTTTCAACGGACCAATCAGAGGTCAATACAACAAGTGTTATACAATATACGCATGGAGAGCCGTGGGGTTGAAGAAATATTGAAGTATAAAGAGTTGTTATATCAAAGGATTATTACCGAAGAAGAGTTCTAAGTGAAGAAAAAGTAATTATTAGGTATATAGATGAAACGCTCAAATGAGCGTTTTTTTATTTGTATATTCGCAAGTAAAATAACATAATATTACTATGAATCCTTATAACAATATGAATTTTTGCATATTTTAAAATTCAATATATCCATCAAAAACTTTTAATTGTATAATATATTTTGTCATATTTTTAGATTTTTCGACATAAACCAACAAAAATAGAGAATGTATTGGGAGAAGACATTATGTATACAAAACTATTAAAATCAATTACATCATTATCACTTATTGGTGGTGCGTTGTTATATACAAATGGTAGCGATGTAAAAGCTGCTGAAGTGGGTGTTTTTTCTGATGTGCCGACATCACATTGGTCATATCCTGCGATTAAAGATTTAGCGAGTAAAAATATTATTTCCGGTTATGGAAATGGGATATTTGGTTTTGGAGATGTTGCGACAAGGGAGCAAGTTGCGGCTTTAATTTATCGAGTGTTAGTACCGAATAAACAAGGCGGTTCGTTTAGTAATGATGGAACTCGTTACGTATTAAAGGATGGGTCTACGTTTAAAAATCCTTACGGTGATATTAATCAAAGTTCTACAATGTTTCCAGAAGAGGTATTAACTTTAACGAATTTAGGAGTTTTTAAAGGTGATGAAAATGGTCAATTTAGACCGAAAGCTTCTGTGAGTCGTGCGGAAATGGCACAAATTCTTACAAATGCTTTCCATCTTGCGGCAAAACAAAAACATACCTTTAAGGATGTTCCAAATCCATTTTGGGCAGAAAACGCAATTAGTGCGGTGCAGTCAAATGGAATCGCAGATGGCACAGGGAACGGGAATTTTGAACCGTATGGCACAGTAACACGTGAACAGTATGCGCAGTTTTTATATAAAACTTTGAAGTATAAAAATGCTGATGTGAAAGACACAGGAGATGCGGCATTATTAACAGCGTTTAAAGGGGAAGTACAAAAGCGTATTAATACATACGAGACAAATATTACACTTCCATATAAAACGAAAAACAATAATACAAACGAAGTGATGAATACACTTTTTAACGCATATAAAGAAGTTGCAAGTAAAAATGAGTATACAAATAATAATAGATCGAATGTTTCATATGGACTTTCTGGATCACCTGGAAATTATACATTTACGCTTAAGATTACATATCGTGAAACGAAAGAACAGACGGAATATGTCATGAAACAAGCGAAAGCAATCGTTTCTTCTATTGCTCAAGTTGGAATGGATGATCACGAAAAAGTGAAGGCGATTCATGATTACGTAGTAAAACATGTTTCTTATGATACGTCTTATAAAGCTTACACAGCATATGAAGCACTTGTAAATCGTTCTGCGGTTTGCCAAGGTTACGCACTATTAACTTATCAATTATTAAAAGAAGCAGGAATTGAAAATCATTTCGTGACAGGAACTGGGGACGGACAACCTCATGCTTGGAATTTAGTGAAAATCGAAAACAAATGGTATCACCTGGATACAACATTCGATGATCCGGTTCCAGATGAACAGGGCCGCGTAACGTATTCGTATTTCAATTTATCAGATGAACAAATCGCAAGAAATCATGAGTGGAATCGCGGAGACTATCCGCAAGCTACAACAAATTATTATAGTACACTGACAAACAAAATTGCGGCAGGTAGTACGAAAACGCCTGCATATCAGCAAATATTAAAAGATACAAAGTTAAACTATTTAGGAAATGAATATATCGTAAACAACTATACTGAATTAAAAAATAAAATGCAGCAGCGCTATAGTGCGAAACCAGAGAAAATTGAAGTGCTGTACAAGCAATCAATGAATGGTGCACTGCAAGATGTGAAAAAGGCAATTGGCGAAATCGATTATCCGCAAGGGGCAAATCGAGTTTCTTATAAAGCGGAGCCTTACAATGCGAAAGAAGGGTATTCTTTAGTGACGATTACGTTTACGTATTAAAAGCAACCTAGATCCTATGGGATCTAGGTTGTTTTTTTATTATTCTTCGACAAAACATGACAATATATAGATAAATTCTTTGCTACTATGAGATGAGAAATCTTACATTAAAAAAACTGTTTAAAATAACTAATGCAGATAGGCGGAAAAAAATGAACCGAAAGTTACTAATGGCATTAACATGCGGTACATTGCTTATGGGAATGGCTGCTTGTAGCTCAAATGAGAAGACTACAACTGAATCAAAACCTAAACAAGAAGAAAAGGTGCAGGAAAAACCGAAAGTTCAAACCATTCAAAAGCAGCAAAAAGATAGTTATGTAGTAAGTGAAGATGAACTCTCTAAAGCGGCACAGTCGATTGGTGAAATCCAAAACGAGCAAACTATAAATGATATGATGATACATATGTCTTTACAAAAACTCACATTCAATGGGAATAATCTTCATGTTTCCGGTACCCGTGATGTAGGGCGATTTCAAATGACGAAAGAAAACATTCAATACTTAAAAAACAACTTAAATGTTATTAATAATGATGAAAGACCAAAATATGAATCTATTCTGAACAAATGGTATGGTGGAGAGTTCGAATCTGTAGTTAAAGACTTTGAAGAAATTCATTATTTACGTTCAGGAAAAGAGAAAAGTATGGAGGGATCTAAACTAGCTAAAAAACCGGATAGTGATGAAAAAGAATTTATTCTCCATTTCTTTGGTCAAGAAGGATTGGATATCCATAATAAAGAGTGGAAACAGGGCGAGTTATAGAAGTAAAACTGAATTTCTCTTCACTAGGAAGTACAATGTTTTACGGAACAAAAAAATGAAGAAATTCCCTTAAATATAGTCCCATTGGGAGGTTGTCTATACTGAGATTCAATAGATACACAGTAATGCTTATCTTTCTAGCCATTGGCACAAATGCTGCATTATCTATGTGGATTAAGCAGGGAATTTTAGGTGTCATCAATGCTATTATCTTCTTGTTAACCGCTGCACGGACTACAAAATGAACTAATACAGAAGATTAGCGTAAATAAAACATTGTATTTCTTAATAAACAAAACAACTTAACGTGGTAAAATAATAGTTGGACTGGAGTCCAATACATATTATTAAAATTAAGATGGTTCAAGTCGGAGGAAGGCACCTTAGGGTGTCTATTCTTTTTTCTAAATAAGAGTCTTGCCTTAAAGAAGATGAAAAGTTAATGGATGATTACGATGAATATATAGATAAAGTTCATCCATATATTTGTAGAAAGGAGGAATTCAAATGAAGAGAGATGATAATAAGATTGGTCACTTTATATCGGAAAAAGGGAAGGAAGATTTTCAAATTGCTTACGATGAATCAATGGCACTCCTTCCAAAACCTAACGATACGAAAGATATAAAAACGAAATATGGCACAATTCGTGCTTATTATTTTACTAAAGAGGAAAACAAACATAAGGAACCAATACTCTTACTCCCTGGACGTGGTGCATCTACTCCAATGTGGGTACCTAATTTAGAAGGTCTAAGAGAAAAAAGGCCTGTTTACACGATAGATTTACTAGGTGAACCTGGAATGAGTGTGCAAACGAAGGTGATTGAAAACCAAAAACAACAAGCAGAATGGTTAAATGAAGTAATTGAAGGATTAGGTTTAGAAAGAGTGCATATCGTAGGTGTCTCCATTGGAGGTTGGACAACAATGAACTTGGCCAGATATAATCCTGAGCATATTGCTACGGCTAGTTTATTAGATCCAGTCTTTGTATTTGCACAAATATCCATAAAAATGATTCTGGCATCTATTCCAGCTTCCGTTCCTATTGTACCTAAGTTTTTAAGAGAAAAGATGTTAAGCTATGTTTCTGGAGGAGCAGAAGCAAGTGACGATGAGCCTATCGCTAAGTTAATCGAGTCGGGTATGCGTAACTATAAACTGAAAACACCAGCGCCTGATTTATTTAGTAAAGAAGACTTAAAAAGTATTGATATTCCAGTGCTTGCACTTATGGCTGAAAAAAGTACAATGCACAATTCGGTAAAAGCAGTTGAAACTGGAAAAAAATACGTTAAAGATATTGATATAGTTAATTGGAAAAATGCATCTCACGCAATCAATGGTGAGTTCTCTAACGAGGTTAATGCTAGGATCCTTGATTTTGTAGAAAAGCATTCTAAGGATAACTAAGTTGAAGGTGGAAAATATGTTGTCATAACAACTTCATCTCTATATAGCTATTTAGGGGATTTAGCTCATTTTTTATTTTGGCATATTTTAATTCTTCTATTTTCATGAATATGTAAAATTACATAAAATTTCAGAGAAAAAGAGAGTATACTTTCATATTGTGTAATAAAGATAAAGCCCGCCTACGGAAATAGGTGGGCTTTTTTTACTTATAAAGAAAAAACAACCTGTAAGGTGTCTTCCTTCGATTTGAAACATTTTACTAGGTTAAGTTTTTGTGATAATAAACTCTTTTAATTGGAATGAACTGGAGTAGTACATCACTTTATTCTTAAGCATCATTCTCAACAAAAGTGAAGATTTTCATTATCTTTTTAACTACAAAGGGTAATAATTTAGAAGCTAAAAATGCAAGTACGAAAGCAATTCCCCATGTTTTCATCCATGATTTGAGAAATAAAGCTGTATATCCAACATTCATTGAAACCATGACGAAAGAGATAATACTAGATATACCTAAAATCATAAAGATATTAAAAATTATTGGTTCGAATTTTTTATTGATTTTCAAAATTAACACCTATTTTCTATATATGCTTTGCTGCCCAATTTCACCAACATCTAATCTTACAGTTTGAAATCTAGGTTGTCCAGTTTGTTTTACTTTTCTGCAATAGCAATATTATATGGAATAGAGTTTCACCATATTGCTATTAAACTAAAATTTTAAGATTGCACCTAAACGAAATTTATAGTATCGAAGTTCATTTTGGAGAGGGATGTAATACTACATCTTACACTTAAACTGCACATTGCGTATTTTTTATGAAGAAAAGACACTCATATAAAAGTGTCTTTTCCGATAGTTTTTTAGCAGAAGCAAGCAGCTCCAACGATGATTAATAAAATGAACAATACAACTAATAAAGCAAATCCTCCAGCGAAGCCACAGCCACCACAACTACCACCAAAGCCCATAACAGTTCCTCCTTTTAATAGGAAGGGAAAACCAAGGGGTCACTCATGTGTTTTAACGGATTCCATTTACTTTATGCTTTTACGAATGAATGGAGCAGGTCCTTTTCAAAATAGATTTATCCCGCTATTTGTCGGGGAGTAAGACCTCTATTGGCGAGGGCTGATTTAAAGTTTCACTTTATTCTTTAAGAGCGAATAAATAAAAAACAAAATATCCAAAAATATAGATAGAAATCCGCTTTTATACCTTTCAATAAAAGAATACTAGCATTATATATTATAAGGAATACTTGTCCTTAATTGTAAATGAAAGGGGGGAATTGGTATGAGTTATGGCTATGGTCACCCTCCAAAAAAATGCTGTGAATATCATAATGAAACTTTATCAACGGGTATATTACGTAGACATTCCGCTACGTTATTTCTTACTGTGGATGCTATGAATGTTGATCCCGACGATACTCGTAGAGTAACTGTTGAAATGTTTGATTGGTCATCTGGTTCTCCGGTATTGTTACCATTAATAGACCCTTCAACGCAAACATTGCCACCTAATCGATATGTTACTTTTCGTTCAGCAGCTCTTCCTCCAGCACTTTTTGCTTATGAAGTAAGAATCATTCGTCCGAAAGATAGAGATGTTGTTACGAATGTTTTTGGTCTTAGTGCAATCGTATTTAACCCACAAGAAGGAAATAATGTTTTACAACATGATTTAGCAAAATTAGACCTTAAATAGCTTTTATAAAAATCTATTTATTGAGCATGATTAAAAAAAGAGTAGGATTACATCCTACTCTTTTTTTAACGTTAACTAGAATTTTAAAAGAAATCCTTCATCATTTTAGCATCTTTAATATTCACTATCACACCTTCTACCTTATCTTTCTTCTCATTTTTAGCGATTGTAATTTGTTCCTTATTATCAACCCATACAAGAAATTCTTCTTTTGAGTCATCTTTATATGTAACGGTAATAGTAGAATGTGCAGATTCTCTCTTTTTTTGATCTAAAGTGATTGTTTTAGGTGTTCCATTTTGAACTGCTGAAACGATAGATTTTATCATTTCTTCGTTATTTGTTTGAGATTTGGAAGTAGTATGATTTGTTGTTTTTAGTATTTCAATGTCTGAAATATTTGCGGAGTTTAATTGAAAGGTATGTTGTGTGTGTTCTTGCTTAACTTGTGAAGCTTTATCTGTAGCCGAGGTGTTTGTACAACCTATTAAAGTGAAAGATAGAGCGGTTAGAGCGCATATAGATATGATTTTTTTCATAGTATCCCTCCTTAAATTCAATTATAACAATTTTCTGTTAATTTAGGTGGTTATTGTAAGGAGAAGATGTTTTAAAGTGGTAAATGATGTTGTTCATTTTCTATTAAAATTAAAATTCACATAACTTTTTTCATATTTTATGTTTAACATTTCGAAAATAGGTGTACTACATATAATATAACAAATAATTCATTTTAAAGGAGGAAGTTAAAGATGGAAACGAAGTATAGTAAACCTTTTGTATATGAATTTATTACGGAGAAAGAGGTCATGAATGCGGCAAATGATCTAGTGAAGAAAGGAATAGAACAAAAAGATATTTACGTGTTAACACATGAGAAAGAGAGGACAGATAGAATCGCAGATAATGCAGACGTGAACACGATTGGAATAAAAGAGGAAGGGCTTGGGACAAGCATTATTAACGTCTTTCAAAAAACGGGAGATCAGTTAAGAAATAAGATGCAGGAGTTAGGGCTTAATGAGGAAGAAGCAAACTTCTACGAAGAAAAGCTAGATGAAGGGAAAATCTTGTTATTCGTTAAGGATTTAGAAAGAGTCGGTGAATGGTTACACGAAAGAAGATGCATGTATTCTATTTAATTTTGTACCCTTTACATCTATAAATCTATTACGAAAAGGAGATGGGAAATATGAGTGAGAGCGGGCTGAAAGAACAAATTACTGGTAAAGTTGAAAAGAAAAAAGGGCAATTAAAAGAAGGAATTGGTGAAGTTACAGAAGATAGAGAGTTGAAAAATGAAGGGAAGTGGGAGAAGACGAAGGGAACTATAAAAGAAAAAGTCGGAAAAGTGAAACAAAAGATAAGTGATGGATTGGATAATAAAGAATAATATATGTTCATCAAGCTTTAGTTACATACTAAAGCTTGATGAATTCAATATAAAACGAATATAGGAGGTTTAATTGTGGGACTTATTATTACGTGTATTGTAGGTGGACTTATTGGTGCGTTAGCTGGAATGATTACAGGAAAAGACTTTCCGTTAGGTATAGTTGGTAACGTGATTGCCGGATTAATCGGATCTTGGGTAGGTAGTGCGTTATTTGGTCATTGGGGTCCTGAATGGGGAGGCATTTTTGTTCTTCCAGCGTTATTAGGTGCAATCGTCTTTATTTTAATCGTTACATTCTTCTCTAGAATGCTGCGGAAAGCGTAAGTATGATAATAAATAGTAATCTTAAGTTTATTATATATAGTTATAAAGTTAATGAACTGATAAAAATACATAAAAAAGCATCCAATTAAACTAATTTGGATGCTTTTTTATGTATTTTACATAGGAATGAGTGGAGGATGAAGACCCCCCACTCATTAACATTACACTTTCTATTATGTATTAAGCCATCGTTACCTTTTTACAATTATTTATTCTTACGACTTGCCTTGGTTCTATATGAGATAAGTCCTCGCTATTACTTATATCAACTACAATTGTATTCGTTAGTATGTTAATAATGGAACCAACTAATTTTGTAGCATGATCGTGTCGATAAGAAAATTGAACGAAATCTCCCTTTTTAAAGTTGTGCTCTTCCATAGATAGATCCCCCTAAAAATAATGTTTATACATTATACATACACAAAATTATAAGTTTTAAACATTTATTAGTACGATTTAAGTGTTAAGCCGAGAAAGGTGTAGAAAATTTATTTATAATGAAAATAAAAAAATATGTTTAAAACTAATTTTTATGGGTAATTAAATAGTAAAAGTTCGAGATAAGGGGGCGGAAATGATGAATTTGGCAATAAATATTTTGCAAAATGATGTAGGTTATACGGTACAACTTAATGGTGAGATTGATGCGTATACGGCGTCAGATTTAAAAAATAAGGTAATGCCTATTACAAGCGAAAAAGAGGTTCATATTGTAGTAGATTTTCATAACGTAGATTATATGGATAGTACAGGCTTAGGAGTTTTTATAGCTTTATTAAAAGCAGTTAAGAAAAATGATGGGAAGCTAGAGTTTACTGGTGTGTCTAAAAGGCTAAAAAGATTATTTGATATTACAGGGCTAACAGAAATATTAAATTTGAATTCCGATTTTGAAAAAGTAGAAAGAAGGTGACTAGGGATGATGGAGAGATTTGAAAAGATAGAAATGAAAATTCCTGCAAAGGCAGAATATGTGGCTATTATTCGTTTAACAATGGCTGGTGTTGCGAATCGAATGGGCTTTGCTTATGACGATATAGAAGATATGAAAATTGCTATTAGTGAAGCATGTACAAACATTGTACAACATGCATACAAAGAAGACGTTGGAGAAATTACAATTGTCTTTGGCTTATATGAAGATCGATTAGAAATTATGGTTGCGGATAATGGGGTTAGCTTTGATTTTAATAGCTTAAAAAGGAAAGTTGGTCCGTATGATATTAGTAAACCAGTAGAACATTTGCCGGAAAATGGTTTAGGTTTATATTTAATCAATACGTTAATGGATGATATACAAATTATGCATGATGAGGGAATGACAGTTTTAATGACAAAATATATACAAAGAGAGCAGGTGGAGAATGATGGAAATCCAATCTCAACCTACAACTCTTACTAAAGAAGACGTTATTAAGCTAATTGCAGAATTCCAACAAAACCAATGTAATGAAGCGCAGGAAAGGTTAGTTGATCATTATAAAAATCTCGTATATTCCATTGCATATCGTTATTCAAAAGGCGGGCCGATGCATGAGGATATTATACAAGTAGGTATGTTAGGGCTCTTAGGTGCAATAAGAAGGTATGATTATTCGATAGGAAATGCTTTTGAGCCTTTTGCAATACCTACGATAGTAGGGGAAATAAAGAAGTATTTACGCGATAAAACTTGGGGCATTCACGTTCCAAGACGAATTAAAGATTTGGGCGGGAAAATTAAACTTGCGATAGAGGAGTTAACAGATCACCTGCAACGTTCGCCGAAGATTATAGAAATCGCAAATCATTTAGGACTATCGGAAGAGGAAGTTCTAGAGATTATGGATGCTAAAAATAATTATCGAGTATCTTCCTTAGATGATGTAGTTGAAAATGCATCTGATGGTAGTTCGGTAGCGAGAATTGAATCTGTAGGTGAAGTAGAGCAAGGATATGAAGAGACAGAAAGGCGTCTCGTTTTAAAGGATATTTTCAACGTATTAAATGACACAGAAAAGAGTGTTATTCATTATATATTTGGAGAAAATTTAAATCAAAAAGATACAGGGGAACGGTTAGGTATTTCACAAATGCACGTTTCTCGTATTAAAAGACAAGCGATAAGTAAATTGAAGCAAGCAGCATTTTTAGATACATAAAAATTTAAAATCATTATGTTTAAAACATGAGAAAAGGGGTAGTTATTAAGTATAGGAGGAGATATAAAAATGTCACACGATGTGAAAGAACTAATCGAAGGATTGAATGAAGATTTAGCAGGAGAATACTCAGCAATTATTATGTATAACCATAATGCAGCTACAGTTTCTGGTATATATAGACAAGTGTTAAAACCTTTCTTTGAATCTGAAATTAGTGATGAACAAGGACATGCCCTATATTTAGCGGAGAAAATTAAGACGCTAGGTGGTACACCTACTACGATCCCTTTACCAGTGAAACAAGTAGAAGATGTTAGAGAAATGTTAGAATCCGCTAGACAATCAGAATATGAAACAATTAAGCGTTATGAAACGAGAAAAGAACAGGCAGCGAAATTAAATATGACAGAGTTAGTTGTAAAACTAGAAGATATGATTGCAGATGAAACTAATCATATGGAAGAATTAGATCGTCTTTTAAATGATAAAGCAATGGTGTTAAATTAAAAGTAGAAATTTATAGAGTGAAAGAACAAATTCCTATTTCTAGGGGTTTGTTCTTTTGTTGTATAAATATGTTTGAGTAAGAAATTTTCATTTTGTAACTGAGTATGTAATACTAGAAAAATAGAAAATGATAATAGATTTACATTTTAAATAAGAAAAGGGGAAATAACTTGTGTCCATTTTAATTGTTGATGATAATCCGGTTAACATATTTGTAATTGAGAAGATTTTAAAACAAGCCGGATATCATGATCTTGTATCGCTCAATTCTGCACAAGAGCTCTTCGAATACATACAGTTTGGAAAAGATTCTTCCAGGCATAATGAAATTGATTTAATACTATTAGATATTATGATGCCTGAAATTGATGGACTTGAAGTTTGTAGGCGATTACAAAAAGAGGAGAAGTTTAAAGATATCCCTATTATTTTTGTTACAGCTTTAGAGGATGCAAATAAATTGGCCGAAGCTCTTGATATGGGGGCAATGGATTATATTACGAAACCTATAAATAAAGTTGAACTATTAGCACGTATGCGTGTAGCGTTACGCTTGAAATCAGAATTAAATTGGCATAAAGAACAAGAAGAAAATCTTCGGAATGAACTAGATTTAGCTACGCAAGTACAAAGAAACTTATTAAGTAGCCCATTAAGAGAAGATCATATAAAAATTGAAGCAAGTTACTTACCTTCATTTAAACTAGCTGGAGATATGTATTATTGGTATAAAATCGATGAAAATCGCTACGGTATTATATTATTAGATGTGATGGGACATGGTGTATCTGCTTCATTAGTTTGTATGTTTATTTCGTCTGTATTACGTGAAACAATTAAATGTTTAATTGATCCAGAACTCGTTATTAAAGAATTAAATAAATATATGACCCTTTTACATAATGAAAATGATAATATTCCTTATTATTTTACGGCGATATACTTAGTTGTTAATACAGAAGATAGAACAGTTGAATATGTAAATGCAGGGCATCCTTCTGGATATGTTTTAGTTGATGAAACAAATGTAGTTGAACTAGATCGCGGGAGTTGTGCCGTAGGATTTTTTGATGAAATAAAAGTTAAAAAGACAGTTATACCTTTTGAGAAGAACGCTCAAATATTATTGTTTACAGATGGTGTTCTTGAAGCAATTGCAAATGATGAATTTGAGTCTGAAGAGAAATTACGTACTTTTACAGAAAGAAAATGGGGAGATTTAGAAGGCGAGATAGAAGGGTTTTACAAGGAAGAACAAAAGAAAGCGCAATCAGATGATATGTGTCTAATTATGATACAAACGAATGCGAAATAAAAAGCGTATGAAATCCAAACAGAGGATTTCATACGCTTTTTATTGTATTTTTTGATAAATTTGTTCACTAGGATTAAATTGGGTATAATGCGGCATTATATTTGAAAAACGAAGAGTTTCTTTATTTCCTAAACATAGAAATCCATTGTGACTTAAGCTTTCATAAAATAGTTGCTGCACTTGATTTTGAAGTTTACTTGTAAAGTAAATTAAAACGTTACGACAAAGTATAATATGAAACTCGTTAAAAGATTGATCGGTTACTAAATTATGCTGTGCAAAAATAATGTTTTGTAACAGTGAAGGATTAAAATAAGCAAAACGATTATCTGTTGAATAATAGTTAGAAAATGCTTGTGTACCGCCAGCTTGTAAATAGTTTTTCGTATAAGTTTGCATTTTATTTAACGGGAGGATAGCTTGTTTTGCTTTTTCTAACACATTTGTATTCATATCTGTTGCGTAAATAACCGACTTTTCACTTAATCCTTCTTCGTGAAGTAAGATGGACATCGATAATACTTCTTCACCAGTTGCGCATCCAGCATGCCAAATTCTAATTTCAGGTTGCTTTTTCAATTCAGGAATAACATGCTCTCTTAGCGCTTTAAAAAAGGCAGGGTTACGGAACATCTCAGTTACATTAATCGAGAAATCATTTAATAACTGTTCTAAAACCCCTTCCTCGTGAATTACTTTTTCAATTAATTTTGAAATGGTTGGGATATTAGAGAGCTGCATTCGATTACAAATCCTTCTATAAATAGATGTGCGAGCATATTGGCGAAAATCAAATCCTGATAGTTTAAATACCGCTTCCAATAGTAATTCAATTTCTAAGTTCGTGCGCTCATCCGTATCTACTGATGGATCAAAATTATAATACTTATTTTCCACTCCAACTAAACCTCACTTATTTTATTAACCATACACTCATTACCGAATAGAGTTGATGTAGGTTTAATGGTTTACTTATATAATCTGAAGCGCCAGCAGATAAACATTTTTCCTTATCATTTGGCATTGCTTTAGCAGTTAATGCGATAATAGGTATTTCATGTAACCCTAAGTTCATTCGGATATTTTCCATCGTTTCATAACCGTCCATATTAGGCATCATAATATCCATTAAAATAAGGTCAATATTTGTATTGCTTTTTAGTATTTCTAAACACTCTATGCCGTTTTGGGCAGTAATAATGTTGGCATTTTGTTTTTTTAATGCATTTTGTAACGCAAATATATTTCGATGATCATCATCGACAATTAAAATGTTTTTCTCTTGGAAGACGTTATTTGTTTCGGTAGTAACGATAGTTTCTTCAACAACTTCAGCAGGAATAACATCTTCTATCGTTGCTGCGACTTCTAAATTGGATAACTGTATATCATGTAATCCATTTGGAAGGTTAGGAATATATACTGTGAAAGTACTACCTTCTCCTACATTACTCTCTAACGTAATCCAACCACCTAACAATCTAGCAAACTCTTTACAAATAGATAAACCTAGTCCTGTGCCACCATACTTTCGAATCGTTGCTCCATCTGCCTGTTGAAAGGCTTCGAAAATAAGTTGATGCTGTTCTTTAGCGATACCAATACCAGTATCTTTTACTGAAATTGTAATCCAATCTTTACTTATAGACTGCATATCATGACTTAAATTGGTTGTTTCTATTGAATCGAAATGTAAAGAAACGGATCCTTTTTCCGTGAATTTAAATGCATTGGATAATAAGTTTTTAATAATTTGCTCAATCCGTTTTGCATCTGTATAAAACAGATCAGGAATCGTATCACTGTCTTCAATAGTAAATTCGACATTTTTTTGTGCAGCTATATGTAAAAAGTTTTGATGCATATTGGCTGCCATGTCACTTATGTTCGTTGCTTCAAAAATGATGTCTAGTTTGCCTGCTTCTACTTTAGATAAATCTAGTATGTCATTAATTAAAGTAAGTAAGTCTTTCCCTGATGAATGAATGACAGTTGCTAGTTCAATTTCATCATCCGATAAATGATTATCATGATTTTCTCTTAACATTTCAGATAATAGTAAAATACTATTTAACGGTGTGCGTAATTCATGTGACATATTTGCTAGGAACTCAGATTTGTATTTTGAGCTGCGTAACAACTCGCTTGCTTTTTCTTCTAATTCTGATTTGGTAATTTGTAAGTCAGCTGTCTTTTGTTCAGCTTCTTCAGTTCTAGACTCTAATTGTTCATTCGTTGTTCGTAATTCTTCAGCTTGCATTTGTAGTTCTTCAGCTTGCGTTTGTAATTCTTCTGATTGAACTTGTAACTCTTCTGTCATTGCTTGTGATTCATGTAAAAGAGTTTGAATTCGCATACGTCCTATAATGCTATGGATTGTTAAACCTAGATTATCAATAGTTTGTTGAATTAAATCTTGATGTAAGTCTGAAATCTCAGTTACACTTACTAACTCCATTACTGCAATCACCTCATCCTCAAATAAGATAGGGATGACTAGTAGATTTTTAGGACGTATTTCTAATACTCCGCTAGTGACATAACGAAACTCTTCGGGTATATCCCTGAGAATAAAACTTTTCTTTTCTAAGGCAGACTGTCCAATGAAACCTTCACCCATTTTAATGGATTGTTTTCCAATATCAGCACCTTGATCGGCGAAAGAAGCTTTTTTCACATAGTAGACAGTTTCTTCATATTCTTCACGTACATAAAATGCACCGCAAGAAGTGTGCGTTTTTTGTATAATTCCACTAAGAATTTTTTTACCTAACATCTCAATAGAAGATACACCTTGATACATTAAAATTAATTCTGCAAGTTCAGTTTGTAACCACTCTCTTTTCGATATTTCGTCTAGTAAGTGGTTCGTTGTATGAGCAAGATCTTTTATTTCATCATGTGTATTTACATGAATTCTTTCCGTAATTTTTTCTTTAGAAGAAATTGATTTAATAGCTTGAATTACATTTTTAATCGTTTTTGTAATGGAATTCGAAATATAGAGTGAAACGATAATGGAAATAAAAGAAAGTAAGAACAATAAACTGTATAACCAAATCTCTAATTTATTATTTTCAGTATCTAATTGTGCTGCTCTTTTTTTCGTTAATTGCTCCTCAGTGCTACGGAAGTTAGTTACCTGTGACTGTAAGGACTGAATTTGAGTCGTGTCGATTGTTTGTACATTATTACTATTATTATTTGTAATAAGTGGGTGAATCTCTTTATTAATCCAACTAGTAATGTTTTCGTTAATCTGTTTTAATTTTTCTTGCTGAGAGGGGTTATCCTCTAATAAAGAAAAAAGATCTTGATAATGTTTTTCGTAATCCTTTTCCGCAGAGTTAAGGGATTGCACGTAATTAGGGTTATTAGAAATGATAAACCCTTTCGCTTTATTTTCAATTGTTAGTAACTCTTTCTCCACTTGATTCGTCAAATTGAGAACTTTAAAATCATGATCAATAATAAAATTACGAGATTTTTGTAAGTTGGAAATCTCATTGTTTAACATAATGAAAGAAACAAGTAAGAACAAAATGATAACTAAATAACCAGCCATAATTTTGTAGCGAATACTAAATTTTGCTTTCGAGTTCATTAAAAATTCCTACCTTCAAGGTTATTAAAACTTTTCTATTTTAAAGAATGAAAAACGTAATATATATTATATCAGTTTTCATAAGGCCAAACTAGAAATCCCCCTATTGTATTAGGGGGTTCTTTTTTTATAGAGGAAATCATTTTGAAATATAAAAACATATATGAAAGGTAGTAAGCGAGGGAATAGAGGATAACAAACATTCTAAGAAGGGAAGAGTGTTCTTAAAGCTCTTTTTGCATCTATTCCTTCAAAAATAAATAATATAAGATCTTTCTTTTTTACAGTAAGGAAAAAGGATACTAGAGTGCTTAAATTTTTGATTGATGTCATTGTTCCATGTTTACTTATAAACAAATTAGCTTGAAATGTTGTCATTAAAGCATAAAAATGATGAATCTGAGTTATTGTAGGTGTTTCATTATAAGAAATAGTAGTAGAGTGAATGGCGTTCATCGTAATATTCCTTTCCATATAGTAAGCATAACAATATAAACATACCCGTTTTAAAAAATGTTAAACATATAAATAAGAAAAAATATAAGTATAGTTTTTTTACGTTTAGAAAAGGTTAGGAAGGGTATACATATACTACAAAGAGATTGATTGAAGATGAATTGTAAGATGTCTATGTTTAGTAGATTAGTCTATCAAAATATACTTTTACTTTAAATAAAAAGGAGCCTGGTATACATGAATGAAATGATGATTGATATTACATTTGATTTAATTTACTTGTTAAGTAGTTCACTTGTAGTGCTTTTACTATTCGCTTTCTTCGTAAATGGTTATGTTAATAAGAAGATTAGTGTATACAGAAATGAAGAAAAATAAAGATACATTATATAAAACTTTAGGAGGTTAATAGTTATGAATGTAGATAGAAAAATAGTAGGTGTTTTTAGAACAATTGATGATGCGGCACTCGTTATTAATGAATTAAATGATAAAGGATACTCAGCAGAGAATATTTCAGCTATTGCGAAAGATCAAAAGGAAATTGAACACCTTGAAGAAAAATCGGGTGAAAAAGTGAATAGCGAAACTGCACATAAAGCAGATATCTTTTCAGCGACAGGGCTTGTAGCTGGAGGGGTAGCAGGCGGGCTTGGTGGATTATTAACAGGTCTTGGTGTACTTGCCGTTTCTGGAATGGGTCCAATTGTAGCAGCAGGACCAATCGCAGCAGCTATTGGAGGAGCCGGTATTGGCGGAGGAGCTGGAAGTTTAATAGGAGCATTTATCGGCTTAGGAATCCCTGAAGACCATGCTAAAAAGTATGAAGAATATATTTACGATGGCAATATATTAATTTTAGTAGATGCAAAATTAGACGATAAGTTAGAAATCTATAAAATATTTGATAAGCATAATGCCTATAACTCTGATTTCTTTAAATAAAATATAAACAAAGTGAATATCGTTTTTTGATCTTACAACTTTGGCGCGGCCGAGGAGTCGTATGACTATAAGAGAGGAAGGGCTTATAGTAAAAGATCAAGTTCTATCATGTTATTTAAAAGGGAAGAGGTGCCTTTTCGTGATTGTAAAAATATTAAAGGATAGCAATAATAGTTTCCTTTGTACAGTTCAAAACAAAAATGGAGACCAGTATGTGAAAAAATGGTTTAGTAAACATGAAAATAACAAAGAATTAGGGCGACCAACTTTTAAAGAAGTAGAAAAGGATTGGAAAGAAAATAGAGAATCGTTTATGTATCCCAATATTAAAGCACTTTATTAAAATTAAACATAATGCGCGCTTTATTATTACAAAACTGTCACATTCCTGTAAGGTAATTCAATGGATTAGATACTTTTTCCATGTCATAATAAAGACATAAGAAAGCTTATCAAAACTACAACTTATTAGGAGAGTGTCAGTCATGATTGTAACAACAACGTCTGGAATTCAAGGTAAAGAAATTATTGAGTATATCGATATTGTAAATGGTGAAGCTATTATGGGTGCAAATATTGTCCGCGATTTATTCGCTTCAGTTCGTGATGTTGTCGGTGGTCGTGCTGGTTCTTATGAAAGCAAGCTAAAAGAAGCTCGTGATATCGCAATGGATGAAATGAAAGAACTCGCAAAACAAAAAGGTGCGAACGCTATCGTTGGTATTGACGTAGATTACGAAGTTGTTCGTGATGGAATGTTAATGGTTGCTGTAAGTGGTACAGCTGTACGTATATAAGTAAATAAAAAACAGGCTCACCCCTTGAAGTTTATGCTTTGAGGGGGTTTTTTGTTTTTAAGTTGTAGAAGTAAACTCCAGTTGCAAGGGTAAAATGAAAAAGAGACAGTGATGCTACATATATGTAATGTGAGTGCAAACTTTATAATAAAGTTGTTATTTGAGATAATGGAAGAATTAGTGGTATAAATAATTTTATAGATAATAATCAAAATAGAGAAGACAGAATGTTCATGGATGGAATAGTTAGGGGGGATTTTCCAATCTGTAATAAAAAACGGAGGTACCGAGAGCGGTTTACAGATGTCTACTACATAAAATTTATAATGGATTGGAGGCAATTTTTATGTTTTGGTTAGGAGGCTTTTTAGGATACATTGTAGGTTCTATTACTACATGTGCGCTACTTTACTTTGGTTATAGAGCCGAGAAGAACAAAAAAGCGGATATGCGAAAGAAAGAGGGGAGAAACATCAATAAAAAAGGTGTATAGGATGTGGAAGAAAAATTGATAACATTGATGCAAAAATAAAGGACAGTTACATATTTTATATGATTACTATGTACTGTCCCGCTTATTCCTTTTGGATTAACAAAAATTGTTTCCTGTCTTGCTATAAATTTCATAAGCAAAAAATCCAAATAAATAGCCTATTCCGGATCCTAAACTAATTGAAAGCAGTGAGAAATCTGGGGAAAACATGCCGAAAATCAAACCAATTATACAGCCAAAAAGCATTCCTATAGGTATTAAACTATCTAATAACAGTTGAGCTTTTTGAGATTTTTTCTTACCTAATTTTCCTTCTTTATATTTCCGTTCCATTCTTTTTATTACAAATACTACAATTCCACCAACTATTAAAACGGGCGCGATTGCCGAAATGAACCACATATTAGAAGCTCCTTTCGTATTTTAACCAAATTATACCATTTAATAACATTTTTTAGTTTAAGCGGAGATAAGATTTTTTGCTTCTCCTTCCTTTTTGTTCATGACTAAAGTTAATAGGAGTAAAATTAAGCTTAAAAGTGCCATTATAATAAAAACTTGCGTATAACTATCAAAATAGTCACGAGCGATTCCAGCTAGGACAGGAATGAATCCGCCCATAATATATCCTCCTGATTGCATCATAGCAGTCCATGCACTTGCATCTTCTGAAGTTTTTGTTTCATATAGTGGCAGCATAAGAGCGAGTGGAAATACGCCGCCGAGCCCGATCCCTAGTAAAATAGAAGGGGTCCATGGTGTAGTTAGTGGGTAAATCATAAGCGATAAACCTACGAGTACAAAGCATATACTTCCTAATAACCAAAGTGCTCTGTTTTTATAAATATCCGCTAATGTTGGAATTAAAAAGCTACATATCATTTGAATCACTGTAAAAACAGTTATAAGAGTACCCGCTTGCTCGCTACTCACACCCATACTTTGATTTGCTGGCGCAAGCCAAGTCGTAATGGAATAAAAGATTCCTGAGTGTAGTCCGAAAAAGATTGTAAATAACCATGCTTTTTTATTTCTTAAAGGCAATTTATTATTCTTTTTATTTTGTGTGCTCGTCTTCTTTTTTCGTTTCATAATGGGATACCAAAATATAATGGCGATAATAGTTAGTGCACCCCAAAAAGCGAGTGCCATATTCCAAGATCCTTTTAATACATGTTGTAAAGGAATCGTTAATCCTGCACTTAAAGAAGCACCAGTACCCATACCTACTGAATATATTCCAATCATTAAGCCGATTTTCGTAGGGAATTTTTCTTTAATAAAACCTGATAATAACGGACCTGCAAGTGCAATTCCAATACCGATAAATAAAGAGCTCGCGAATAATGTGGAAATAGAAAAGGTAAAAGCTCTCATACATGTTGCCAAGCCAATTAAAATAAGACAAGCCATAATTGATTTTTCTGCCCCGTATTTCTTAATTACCTTCCCAGTCAGTAAGGCGAATGTCCCCATACAAAAAACAGGAATAGCTGTTAAAAAACTAACGGAAAAATTGCTTATATTTAAGTCTTGTCGGATTGTTTCTAATACAGGTGAAACAGATGTAATTCCGATACGTAAATTAATAGAAACAAAAAATAGCGCTAGTATATACAAATAAGTTCGTTCTTGATGTTTCAATTTCATTTTCTCCTCTCTTAAACATCAGATGTTATTGAGTATATCATCTGATGTTTTTGTGTAATAGATAAGGAGCTTATTTCAGCTCCAAATTTTAAACAGCGTATTTTCGTGCTTCTTCAGTATTTTGTTTTAAAATCGCTTGGAATAACTTTTCATGAATGTCAGAGTTATCTTCATAGTTCGCTGTATTTAATATGAATTGGCTTAAAATGTGACGAAGGGCAGGTACGAAAGATTGATACAAATCAAGTAGAACTTCGTTTTTGCTCGCCTTTGCAATGGCTAGATGAAACTGAATGTCTGCATCTATGTATGCTACATAATTTCCTTCTTGAAGGGCATTTTTTCTTTTATTCAAATGTCCTTTTAAGTATAAAAGATCCTCGTCGCTTCGGCGCTGTGCCGCTAACATCGCTACTTCTTTATCTAACATATTTCGTGCTTCATACACATGATTTATATTAGCTGCTTGTAGTCGTTTTTCAAATGAATCTTGCGTTATATTAAGTGAGACAATACGAGTACCTTGTCCTTGTCGAACTTCTAATATGCCAGCATGTACTAATATTTTTATGCTTTCTCGTAGCGTTGAGCGTCCTACCCCTAACTCTTCCATTAATTGCGGCTCTGTAGGGAGGCGATCACCAACTTCATACTTCCCAGAAAAGATTTTCTCTTGTAGACGTTCCAATACTTCATCGACTAATTTCCGCCGAGAAACTTTTGAAAAAGATTTCTTTTCGTTCATATTCATCTGCTCATCTCCTGTTATGTTCGCTTTTATGATAACCAATATAAGTGCTGTTGACAATGTTATTTTTAGGTAGTTGAAGCCGGGATATCAAAATTAGGTTTATAAGGCATAAAAAAATCAATCAAAATAGAGTCTTCAATTGCATTCAATAACTCGTCAAAAACACTTTCCCTTTCGTTTTCTCAGCAGATTGCACAACATCAACTGCCGCTTTCACATCTGCTAAGTCATACGTAGAATGTACCGTCATAAAACACAATTGCTTATTTTCTACTAAACGAATTAAGTGACGAAACGTTTCTTGCCATTTATATGGTGACACTTCATTATTCCAATGTCGTAAATGAAATATGTTTGCGTGTACTTTTGCTCTCGTGACAATCTCGGCCCAGTTCACTTGTATTCCTGATAGAAGACCGATCGTTAAAAAATGCCCGTTTGGATGTAAGGAGAAAGCTAATTCATTTCCATCCGGTCCTCCGATGGAATCAATTGCAGCATCCGCACCGAGCCCGTTTGTTAATGACATAACTGTTTCATAAAGCGGGGTAGTGGAAGTATCAATTACATATGCAGCACCAAGGCGCAGTAATTCTTCTGTATGCTTATTATTTCTTGTAACAGCAATTAATCGGAAATTTAAAATTTGTGATAACTGCGCAAATAGATGTCCAATAGCGGATCCACAAGCATTCACTAATAAAACATCATTATGCTGTAAGTTTAGCGTTTCTGTACATGTAACCCACGCAGTAAGAGGATTAATATACATTTGTGCCGCTGTAAAATCATCAATGGAATCAGGAACAGGGACTACAAAATCAGCTAATGTCTTCACATATTCTTGCCAAGTACCTTTCCCGCGTAAAGGTAACACACGTTTACCGATAAGGTCTCGAGAAACAAAAGCGCCTACATCTTCTACAATACCAACACCTTCATAACCAGGTATGTTAGGCAAAGGGATTCTATGTGCGTATGCTCCAGTGATGGGAATTAAGTCAGATGGATTAATCGGTCTAACTAGCATACGAACGAAAACTTCATTATCTTTCAGTGGTTCTATATTTTTATATTCAACTTGTAATACGTCTTTTGGATTGCCAAACTTATGAAATTGAATGCATGTTCCAAGCAAAGTAATTTGCCCCCTTAGTTTGATTGGGTTTATTATAGCATTTTTGGTTTGGGCGATTATTTTGTTAGTGATAAATAGGGTTTTTAATTTACGTATTTATCAGAATTTTATAAAATGTTTATAGAACTATAAAATGGGGGGATTTCTTCATGTGTACTAGTTTGACGTTACAAACAAAAAATTTCCAGCATCTTTTTGGGAGAACAATGGATTTCACATTAGATATGAATCAAGAAGTAATAATCATTCCTCGGCGTTATCAGTGGAACAATATAACTGGTGAAACGATCCGAGCGAAAAAGGCTGTTGTCGGAATGGGAATTAATTTTGGAGGAAGGGTCATGATGGCGGACGGAGTAAATGAAACTGGTATGACATGTGCAACTCTCTATTTCCCAGGATTTGCTACTTATAGTAATCATATAGATAGCAATAAAACGAATGTAGCACCATTTGATTTTGTGACTTGGAGCCTCACGCAGTTCAATTCTGTTGAAGAATTAAGAAAATATATTGATAACATTGCCTTTATAGATGTGCCATTACCAGTTTTAGGAATTACGCCACCGCTACATTGGATTTTAGCAGATAAATCGGGAGCGTGTATTGTACTTGAGCCGACAGCTGATGGAATAAAAGTGTATGACAATCCAATAGGAGTAATGACTAATAGTCCGGAGTTTAATTGGCATTTACAAAATTTAAGACAATATATTGGACTTAAATCGCAGCCATTTGCGCCAACTGAGTGGGGAGATGTACCATTAAGTGCTTTTGGCCAAGGTTCAGGAACAATGGGACTTCCTGGAGATTTCACCCCGCCATCAAGATTTGTACGGGCAGCATATGGCAAACAAAACATTCAAAGTATAGAGAACGAAGAAGAGGGGATATCGGCTATTTTTCATATCTTATCAAATTGTGAGGTTCCTAAGGGGGCAGTAATAACAGAAGACGGTATATTAGATAATACGATCTATACAAGTGCAATGTGTATGGAGTCTGGAACATATTATTACCATACTTACGATTGTAGACAAATTATAGCCATTCATTTATTCAATGAAGATTTAGATACAGCTGAGATTAAAACGTATCCGTTCCAGCGGAAGCAAAAAATCTTTTATGAAAACTGATAAAAACACCTCCATTGAATTTGCATACTTAGTATGCGAATTCGGGAGGTGGTTTTCTATTAAGCCGAAGCTTTCTTCATTCTCTCAAGTAAACTAGATAACACATGCGTACGATACGATTCTAGTTTTTTACCTTCATAGGTACGGATACCTAATTTTTTAAGTTCTTTTACATACCAACCTTTGCTTCCGAAATACATGTGATCGCTCCCCTTCAACTTTGTTTTTATTTGTTCTGATTGCATATGGAGGTACAGGTAATATAATGAAGGAAATGAATTTCGCGCGAAAATGGTTAACTTTGTTGCAAAAGACATATATACTAAAGATAGTATACAACGAGGTGGACAAGACGTGATTATAGAGAAGCACGAAATTCAAATTGACCAAATTACTAGCGGTAAAGTGAATATCTTTACTTTCTATAGAAATAGAAAGCAAATTGATGATCATTTTTTACGATTGCAAGAACCATCGCTTACAGCAAACTACTTCTTCCATTTTCATTTTGATGCAGAGAGCTTGCATCTACTGCAGGAAGAGTTTCCAGGCGTATATCCGTACGACGGTAGTGAAACGATTCACGACTGGACGGAAAAGATGAAAGCTGAATTGCAACATCAGATCCAAACAGGTAAATGGAATAAACGCGTACGTATTGGTAATCGCATTCTAGATGTGGTGTTTACGTGGTGTGACGAAGATATAGTAGAGTGAAAAAGAAGCGGATGACGCTTCTTTTTTTTAGCGCTGGAATAAAACGAGCTTACCTGCAGTAGATGTACAGCGATGTGTTTTTTCATACAATCCTTTTTCTTGTAAAATAGATTCACCTTTTGCTTTTGCTTCTTTTTCAGTTGCCGCCTCGAATGATTCGTCTAATGCTTTTGAACCATCTTTTTCAAAGACTGTTAGAACGTATACTCCCATGAAAATTCCCTCCAATAATTAAAATCAGAATCTTATAATTATTTTGACATAAAACACTACAATATGCAAAGAAATATATGACATTGCGTGGTAAAATAGAATGAAACTTTAATCATCGAGAATATTTTCATTCTCGATGATGATTAGTTTTCAGCGATGTTAATTTTAATAAAATGAAACTTTTGAAAGATAGAAAGGATCGTTATTTGTGAAACAAGTAAAGTTTATACATGCGGCTGATTTGCATTTGGATAGTCCGTTTAAAGGAATGGAGATGAATGTTGCGCAGTCTGTTTGGGAGAGAATGAAGCAAAGTACGTTTGAATCATTTGAGCGTATTGTTGATAAAGCGATTCAAGAGCGCGTTGATTTCGTATTACTAGCTGGGGATTTGTATGATGCGGAGACGAGAAGTTTGAGGGCGCAAGTGTTTGTGCGTGAGCAAATGAAGAGACTTTCGCAGTACGATATCCCTGTTTTTATTATTCACGGTAACCATGATCATTTAGGAGGAAGCTGGGCAGCGATTGAGTTTCCGGAAAATGTTCATGTGTTTACGGAGCCTTACGTAGAAGAGAAATCATTTTATAAAAATGGTGAGCTATTAGCTTCTATTTATGGGTTTAGTTATTTGCAGCAAGCGGTAACGGATAATATGACAGCGCAGTATACGAAAATGAGTGATGCGCCTTTTCATATTGGCATGCTTCACGGAAGTGTGGAAGGAGATGCAGAGCATAATCGCTATGCACCGTTTCAAATTCGTGAGTTGAAAGAAAAACAGTTTGATTATTGGGCTCTTGGCCATATACATAAACGTGAAATTTTATCAGAAGAGCCATACATTATTTATCCAGGGAACATACAAGGTCGTCATCGTAAGGAAACAGGTGAGAAGGGTGCGTACCTTATTGAACTTACGAAACAAGGAACGCATTGCTCATTTTTCCATACGGCAGATGTTGTATGGGATGAGATCGAAGTTTGTATTGATGGACTTGAAACTGTTGATGAACTTATGACGAGCATGTCAACTGCGATGAATGAGTGCCGAAGAGAAGAGGAAGGGACGCTTTTAACTGTCGTATTCACAGGGCAGGGCCCACTTTCTTCTTATTTGCGTGACGAAAAGCGTGTGGAAGAGATTTTTCACATTTTAGCATCTGGCGAAGAGCGAAAAGATTTCGTATATGCAATGAAGTGGAAAAATGAGACGGTTTCTTTTGCAGAAATCGAACGTTTGAAAGCGGAAAATCATTTCGTCGGTAGTCTGCTAAAGGAGCTAGAAGCTTTCACAAATATGGACGGCGTGTTGCGCACCATTTGGACATCTCCTGTAGCGCGTAATAGTATTGAATCTTTTACAGAAGACGAGAAGAAAGAGATTCAAAAGGAAGCAGAAAATATTATTTTAGAGCAATTATTCCAGCAAGAGAGGGATAAAAAATGAGAATTGAAAAACTCCATATTTATGGGTACGGAAAATTAGAAAATGTGGAAATGGATCTTTCCTTGCTGACGGTGCTATACGGTGAAAATGAAGCGGGGAAATCGACAATTCGCTCGTTTATGAAAAGTATTCTGTTCGGTTTTCCGACGAGAGGACAGCGCCGTTATGAGCCGAAAGAAGGCGGGAAGTATGGCGGTGCGATGACTGTACAAACAGAGCAGTACGGCCGTTTGAAAATTGAACGATTGCCAAAGACGGCAGCTGGCGAGGTGACCGTTTATTTTGAAGACGGGAAAACGGGCGGCGAGGAAATTTTAAACGATATATTAAGCGGGATGAATGAAAGTTTATTTGAATCGGTCTTTTCATTTGATATGCATGGTCTTCAAAATATTCATCAGCTCGGCGAAGCGGATATTGGCAATTATTTATTTTCAGCAAGTGCAGTCGGAAGCGATGCGCTATTACAGTTAGATAAAAAGCTAGAAAAAGAAATGGATCAGCGTTTTAAACCGAGTGGGCGTAAACCGGAAATTAACGTGTCACTGCAAGAGATGAAGAAGCTTGAAGAGAAGATGAAAGAGTGGCAAGGAAAAATTGGCACGTATGAAAAACAAGTGGAGCAGTTAAAAGAAAGTGAAGAGAAGCTTGCTTCTGTTCGCGGAGAGAAAGAGAGTGCAGAAAGGCGAAAGCAAGATTATGAAATATTAGCAGCGCTTGAGCCCCTCGTTATTGAAAAGCGTGCGCATGAGAAAGTGTTAGAAAATGAGAGCAGGCAGTTTCCTGTAAACGGAATGGCGCGCTATGAAGCGATTAAGGCGAAGATGGAGCCGCTTCAGTTACAAGTTGATTCGCTCCATAAGAAAATCGAGACAGTGCAATCGGAAATTGCCTCGATTCAAATAGATGAAGAGTTTTTACGAAAAGAAAGTTATGTAGAAGAACTTCGTATGCAGCATTTGTCTTATGAAAATGCGTGCCAAGAAATGCGTGATATGACAGGAAGTATTACGAATATAAAAGAAGAAATTGCAGAACTAGAACAACAAATTGGTGCTACTTTTGAAAAGGAAGCGGTTCTTGCGTTTGACATGAGTTTGGCAACGAAAGAATTAATTACGCAAACCGTGCAAAAGGCACGTGAATTAGAAACGCAAAAAGCACAGCTTGATGATCGTTTTAAAGTAGCGCAAGAGCAATTAGAAGAACAAGAAGAAAATATAAGACAGATTCAGAAACAAATGTTAGTTGATGAAGAGCGAAATACGTTAGTTGAGAAAGAGAAATCGTTCCAAGACGCGGCGTTTATCGGTATGGATGCAGAGAGAATGAAGCGCAAGTATGAGGAAAAAGCAGGAGCGGCTATGCAAAAGAAAAAGCAGTGGCAAAGAATTTGTCTTCTGTTACTTCTTATTAACACGCTTGTTTTATTCACGAGTTTATTTATTGATAACCGCCCGCTCTTATTTATTAGTGTTATTGTTTTTGTAGGGATTGTCCTTGCTCTTGTTTTATATAAAGATCCATCAAGCGGATTACAAGAAGAGCTTCTTACTCTTCGGCAAAGTGCTGGCGGGAGACAAAGTGAAGAAGCGCTGTCTGTGCGCTATCAGTTAGAAAAGGATGAAGAAATTCGTAAGCTATTTGAGCGTGAGTCTTATAAATTGCAGCAAATGGAGCGAGCTTATGATAAAGTCGTTTCATCGTATGAGGAATGGGAGAGAGAAACGTTCCAGGCGGGAGAACAAGTAGATGCATATAAAACGCGCTATATGTTCCCAGAATTTTATACGTATGCACACATATTGCCAGCGTTTGAGCGTATTGAAAAAATGCAGCAATTATATCGGGAGTTAGAAAAACAAGGCACGCGAAAATCTTCATTATATGAAATGATTTCGCATTTTGAACAGAAACTAGAAGCTGTTATCGGTAGTGCGGAGTATAGTAAGCTACACGGGGTACAAAGTCGTATGCAAAATGAGAAAGAGAAGCGCCAAACTTGTAAGCAGTTAAAAGAAAAACTGGCGGAATGGCAAGAAGAATATGAGTTTATGCAAGAACAATTGAAACAACTGTTAGTAGAACGAAATGCATTATGGAATATTGCAGAGACTACAGATGAAGAGATGTTTTTAGAAGCGGGTAAACTGGCGGAAAAACGTGAAGATGCTGAGAAACAAGTAGTGCGTTTATTACCGCAAATTGATCTGTTAGAACAGCGTTTAAAGAGTTTATCATTAGCTGAACATTACGAAGCTGACGGTTATGAAGAGAAATTAAAGAGAGAAATTACAGTCGTACAAAACTGTCTGGCGCAAGAGAAAGAACTGACAGAGCGCATCGCGAAACATCGTATGGAAATTGCGAATTTAGAAGAAGGTAGTACGTACGGAGATTTAATGCATGAATGGGAAATGAAAAAAGCGCAATTGCGTGAACAAGTGAAGAAATGGGCTGCTTATGCGGCCGCAAAAACGGTGTTAACGAAAACGAAGCAATATTATCATGAAGTGCATCTGCCTCGTATTTTACAAAAATCAGAAGAGTATTTCGTCTATTTAACGGGCGGACGCTATAGTAAAATCTTTTCACCGTCAGAGGCGGAGCCGTTCATTGTTGAACGTAACGACGGTATACGTTTTTACAGTCATGAACTAAGCCAAGCGACAGCGGAGCAGTTATATTTATCGCTGAGATTTGCACTTGCGAAAACATTTGAACATGATTACCCATTTATTATTGATGATAGTTTCGTGCACTTTGATGCGGTAAGGACGGATCGAACGATTGAACTAATAAAGGAAATCGCAAAAGATAGACAAGTCATCTTCTTTACATGTCATGCGCATTTACTCGCGTATTTTACAGAAAAACAGATTGTAAAATTAACACATAAGCGTAAAGAAAATGAGTTGTGATATGCTATACTAAAAGTAACTGATTTGGTGGAGGAATTCGAATGAAAAAGAAAATTGCAGAATATGAAGTTGGTGAACAAGTCGATGTTTTCTTGTTAATTAAAACAGCGACAAAAGGTCTAGCAAGTAATGGAAAGCCATTTTTAACAGTAATCTTACAAGATCCAAGTGGAGATATTGAAGCGAAGCTATGGGACGTATCACCAGAAGTTGAGAAACAATATGTAGCAGAAACAATCGTTAAAGTAGCTGGTGATATTTTAAACTACAAAGGACGTATTCAATTACGTGTGAAACAAATCCGTGTTGCGAATGAAAATGAAGTAACAGACATCTCGGATTTCGTAGAAAAAGCACCAGTGAAAAAAGAAGATATGGTTGAGAAAATTACACAATACATATTTGAAATGAGAAATCCGAACATTCAACGTCTAACAAGACATTTGTTAAATAAGCATCAAAACGAATTTTTAGAATATCCAGCAGCGACAAAGAACCATCACGAGTTCGTATCTGGACTAGCTTATCACGTCGTATCGATGCTAGATTTAGCGAAAGCTATTTCAAATCTATACCCATCATTAGATAAAGACTTACTATATGCAGGCGTTATTTTACATGACCTTGGTAAAGTAATTGAACTATCTGGCCCGATTTCTACAACGTATACGTTAGAAGGAAATTTACTAGGCCACATTTCTATCATGGTGAACGAAATCGGTAAAGCAGCAGACGAATTGCAAATCGATGCAGAAGAAGTATTAATTCTTCAACACATCGTCCTTTCTCATCACGGAAAAGCGGAATGGGGTAGCCCAAAACCACCATTAGTAAAAGAAGCAGAAATTCTGCATTACATCGATAACTTAGATGCAAAAATGAACATGATGGACCGCGCATTAGGACGCACAAAACCAGGCGAATACACAGAGCGTGTCTTCGCACTTGATAATCGTTCGTTCTATAAACCGACGTTCCATAATTAATAGTGTGAATAAAGTGGCCTTATTAAGTTTTAAAAGCTTAGTGAGGCTGTTTTCTTTATTAAAAATTAAATGAAATAGTTAAGAAGTACGCATGGGGTTAACGAAGAACGATTAAAACATATCTCACCACTAGAATGGGAGCATATCAACTTTAATATGGCAGATACTTAGAATCGCTTCAGCCTGTATAACAGGCCTAAAAATAAGAGTTGAAACTTGTTTAGCATCTATTTTTGTTAAAAGGTGGGAGAATTGTGCTATGATGTGGGCAAATATAAAACTATCTAAAGGAGGGATTTACATGCCGCATATTGTGTTTCGTGGAATTACTACTGAACAATTAAAACACATAAGCAAGCCATTAGTAGAAGAGCTCGCAGAGATTTGTGAGTGTGGTACGGATAATTTTACGTTGGAACTACCAAGTTCTACGTATGTATTCAATGGAGAAGAAATAGAAGCGTTTCCTCTTATTGAAGTGAAATGGTTCGAGCGTGGACAGGAAATTCGTAATCGATTTGCCAAGGCCATTACTACATATGTAATGGATTTTGGACTTCCAGAAGTAGAGGTTGTATTTACGGTTTTCACAGAATCAGCGTATTATATTAACGGGAAGCATTGTGCAAGTTAGAGCTATTATAAATGTTTTTGTAACATTTATCCCGCATTAACGGGCAGTAAGACCCCCACCTCAAAATTCAGCGGAAGCAAAGAAGTTAGGTGGGGGATCAACTGTCCGTAAAAGCCCGATTGGTTCAACTAATAATCAGTGGGGGATGAACAAAACCCCCACTGATTAAAGTTTCACTTTATAAGGGATAGAACCACATCGCTATCAAGCTAACTAGACAAAATATCCTCTAAAAAGAAAAAGGCGTTATTCTTTCTGAGAAATCATAGGAAAGGATAACGCCTTTATATCAATTTTAATATAATCGATTCACTTCTTTATAAAAAGTTTGGTTATTTTATTGAAGCTTATTCCACAAACACACCCGTTTGTTCACTTTTTTACTGTTTGAAAGCCATACTTTTTATATTGATTCATTTATTGGAAAAACCGAAAGTTTTAAACTCTCTCTATTACATATTTATTTTTGGAAAAATAGCCTAACTCCAAATACTAATAATACTGTGCCAGTAATACCCTCTATTGTACGGTTCACCTTTTCTTTTCTTAAAAAAGTTCTTAATTGACGTATTAGAGAGATATAAAGTAAATACCATATTGCTGTCAAAGTCGTAAATGTGAATCCCAACAAAAGAAATTGGAAGAAATGACTTTGATTACTCACAATAAATTGGGGTAGAAAACTAAGGAAAAATACAGCCGTTTTTGGGTTTAAGATTGCCGTGGTAAATCCTTGTCTAAAACTTTTAACCGTTCCAATATCCTTAGAGTTTATTTCCACTGAACCTGACATATCTTCTTTTTTAGAAAAGGCACTTTTAATTGACTTTACAGCTAAATAAATTAAATAAAATGCCCCAGCATATTTTATTAATGTAAATAGCATAGCAAATTTCATTAAGATAGCAGAGAGTCCTAGTGTAGCCATTATTGTATGAATCATCATTCCAGATACCGTTCCTAAGACGGTCTTTATCCCACCATTTCTACCATGAGAGATAGTGTTTTTTGTAACTAAAGCAAAACCGGGACCAGGCATCATTATAATAAGGAGTGCTGTAAGGATAAATAGCATATGATTTTCCATGTTCTGGTATTTCCTTTCTGATTTTTAGTTTCGCTTATAGTATAGCTTTTTTCCTTAAAACATTAAATATAAAAAGTGTGATCAGGATAGTATCATAAACTTTCAAGGAGTTGTAATTGAATTATAGAGGGCTTCACTTGAATAATGTTCTTCTGTAAATGAGCGTTTTAATAGAATGTCAATTACGTAAATAATCAGATTTTACACCCTAAATGTTATTTAACAAAAAAATCTCGAATTCGAGATTTTTCTCTTGCTTTTCAATCACTTGAGGTGTAAAGTGATAGTAACGAAAGCGATTGAGTCATATGAAAAACATACACTCAGTTGTTTTCGATTAAAAAACAAAGTAACTTATACAGTAAAAACTAAGATGAATTTACAAAAACATAATTAAGAATAAATTGAAAAGCTAAAAACCATATTAGTTGTGGGAAATGTTATTTTTTTAGTTATCACTTGACTAGTAAAACGAAACGGAGGAATAACCAATGTATGAAATTAAAGGGCATCATCACATTTCAATGGTTACGAAAAATGCAAATGAAAATAATCACTTTTATAAAAACGTGCTTGGCTTACGTCGTGTGAAAATGACAGTAAACCAAGATGATCCGTCAATGTACCACCTATTTTATGGGGATAAAACAGGAAGTCCAGGTACGGAATTATCATTTTTTGAAATTCCTTTAGTAGGAAGAACATATCGTGGTACAAATGCAATTACTCGAATTGGATTGCTCGTTCCTTCAGAGGATAGCTTACATTACTGGAAAGAACGATTTGAGAAATTTGATGTGAAACATAGTGAAATAACAACATATGCAAATCGTCCTGCTTTGCAATTTGAGGATGCTGAAGGTCTTCGCTTAGTATTACTCGTTTCAAACGGAGAAAAAGTAGAGCACTGGGAAACTTGGGAGAAATCAGAAGTTCCTGCAGAGCATCAAATTCAAGGAATGGGTTCTGTGGAAATGACAGTTCGTAGACTTGATAAAATGTCGAGTACACTTACAGAGATGTTTGGTTATACAGAGGTTAGCCGAAATGATCAAGAAGCAATTTTCCAGTCCATTAAAGGAGAGGCTTTTGGAGAAATCGTTGTGAAATATTTAGATGGTCCTACTGAAAAACCGGGCCGCGGTAGCATTCACCATTTAGCAATTCGCGTGAAAAACGATGCAGAGCTTGCTTATTGGGAAGAACAGGTGAAACAAAGAGGCTTCCATTCTTCAGGAATCATCGACCGTTTCTACTTTAAAAGCTTATATTTCCGTGAATCAAACGGAATCCTTTTTGAAATTGCGACAGATGGACCAGGATTTACAGTTGATGGAGATGTGGAACATTTAGGAGAAAAACTTGATTTACCACCGTTCTTAGAAGATCAGCGTGCAGAGATTGAAGCGAATTTAGCACCTATTGAAGAGAAGTAATAGGAGAGAAAATATAAATTAAAAAACATTGGAGGAATATAAAATGAACCAATTAAAAGGAATTCACCACGTTACAGCGATTACAAGTAGTGCAGAAAAGAACTATGAGTTTTTCACTCACGTTTTAGGAATGCGTTTAGTTAAGAAAACAGTAAACCAAGATGATATTCAAACGTACCATTTATTCTTTGCAGATGATAAAGGTAGTGCAGGAACAGATATGACATTCTTTGATTTCCCAGGTGTTCCGAAAGGTGTACACGGTACAAATGAAATTTCAAAAACTTCATTCCGTGTTCCGACTGATGCAGCATTAGAGTATTGGGTGAAACGCTTTGACCGTTTGGAAGTAGAACATACAGGAATTAAAGAGCAATTTGGTAAGAAAACTCTATCTTTCATTGATTTTGATGACCAACAATATCAATTAATCTCTGATGAATTAGATAAAGGGATCGAATCAGGTACACCTTGGCAAAACGGGCCAGTACCATTAGAATACGCAATTACTGGTTTAGGACCTGTATTCATTCGTATCGCGAACTTTAGCTTCTTTAAAGAAGTGTTAGAAAAAGTTTTATTATTTAAAGAGATTGCGCAAGAAGGAGAATTCTATTTATTTGAAGTGAACGAAGGTGGAAACGGTGCCTCTGTCATCGTAGAACATAATACAGTTCTTCCTGAAGCACAACAAGGTTTTGGTACAGTGCACCATGCGGCATTCCGCGTAGAAGATCGCGCTGTATTAGAAGAATGGATTGAGAGAATCAGTAGCGTAGGACTTCCTTCATCTGGATATGTAAACCGTCACTTCTTCGAATCATTATATGCAAGAGTTGCACCACAAATTTTATTTGAATTTGCAACAGATGGCCCAGGATTTATGGGAGATGAGCCATACGAAACACTTGGTGAAAAATTATCTTTACCTCCATTCCTAGAGCCAAAACGTGAAGAAATTGAAAAATTAGTTCGTCCAATTGATACAGTGAGAAGTACGAAGGAATTTATTAAAGAGTAAAAATAGAGATAGTAAGTAGGAGAGCAAGTAGTTTTAGCGGAGTGCTGGAACTGCTTGCTTTTTTATTTATCCTAGTAAGTTTTCTGACAATTGTTTCTCAAGTTATTAAAAAGGAAAACTTTGGTATAATTAATCAAAATATTAAATTTTCTGATAATTATTTTTCAATGCATAGAAAAGGAGTGGTAATATACAATTTTGATAATTGTATAAAAATACTAATTTTGTAAGTTTGAGAAAAGGAGATGCGAGTGTATGGGAGCAGATGTAGTAACGCGGGAGCAAATGAAACATTCTTTAGACGATTGGTATCGTGTAATGTTACAGCAAAACATAGAGAAGGCCACGGAAATGAAAGAGGAGATTGAAAGTAAGATTAGTGGGTTGGACGTGGATCAGGATGTATTGCTTTATCATGGGTTGTTGAATTTTAGATATGATGCATTAGTTGATTGGATTTCAGTTAGAGAAGATAGTTTTGATAAAGTGGAATCTTTCGAAATTCCAACAGAAGGTGTTCTAGCTTATTACTATCACTTTTTTAAAGGGTTTCATTGCACATTAATTTCAAATTATAATGAAGCGAAAGAACAGTATGAGCAAGCTGAGAAGTTATTGAAATATATTGCCGATCCGATAGAACATGCGGAATTTAATTATCGGATGGGGAATTTCTATTATCAAAAATATGACCAAGTTCATGCAATAGATTACTTGAATAGGGCAAAAGCAGCATTTTTACAATATCCAGGCTATGAAATAAAAGTAGGATTATGTGAAAATGCTTTTGGACTATGTTGTGTAGACATAGATCACTATGAATTAGCGGAAGAAAACTTTAATTCTGCTATGGAAGTATTGCAAAAAGCAGATCGAAAAAAATATATGCTAATGGTTCGGCATAATTTAGCTTGGCTTTATGCTAGTCAAAATCTTTCAGAATTAGCGATTCGTCATATATCTGAGGTGACCAAAAATTACCCAGAACACTTTAAAGCCTTGTTTGTAGAAGCACATGAACATTACAAATTAGGACAATATAATTTAGCGAATCCAATTGTTGAAAAAGGTTTAAATATTTGTGTTGATTTAGGAGAAAAAGAATTTCAACATCGGTTTAAAATTTTGAAAGAACTCAATGGAAAATCTTCAGTATCAATTATTGAAGATGTAATTTTAGAAGGACTTTCTTATTTTGAGAGAGAAAGATTATGGGATTGTATTCAAGAATACACTGAAATTTTAGCACTGAAATTTTATGAATTTGATGATCATGTTAAGGCAAGTAAATATTTTTATATGAATAATAAGGCTCAAAAAAATATATTGGAAAAGGGAGCGTTAAAATAATGAAGAAATTTCGTTTGGCTATTGTTGGGACTGCATTAGTAGGGGTATTATCAATTGGGTTCAATAGTTCTTTTACAAATCAAGCTGTAAATATAGGAGACACAGGAGGAGCACCAGCAAGACCAGACTACGTTAATATAGGAGACACAGGAGGGGCACCAGCAAGACCAGACTACGTTAACATTGGAGACACAGGAGGAGCACCAGCAGATAATAGAGGCGACGGCGGAGTAAGCCAACTATAATAACAAAGAAAGGGACTTCAACATGAAGTCCCTTTTTCTATTTTCAGGTCATGTAGAGAAAAGAATTGACTTACTTTAAATATGTAACTATAATGGTTACAGAATAACCATTAGTAACAGAAATGAGTTATATTTTTTTAGTATAATTGTAACTGTTTTAGTTACAATTAAAAAGAGAACATAAAATAACCAAAAAATGTAAAAACTTTAAATAACAACAAGAGGAAGGAGACGGGAACTTTGAAACGGTTTAAGTTTTATTTGATTAGCGGTATTGTGCTTGTTTTGCTTATCGTATGTAACTTCGTTGATAAGCCGATTGCGAAGGTTGAAGAAGTGAAAGATACTGTTATGATGAAGCTGAATACGAAAGAGAGTATGGCGCAAATTGATGGGCAGACGATTTATTTTAAGCAAATTGGTGAGGGAAAACCGCCGTTACTCATGTTGCATGGGTTTGGTGGTTCTTCTGATGGGTTTAGTGATATTTATCCGGAACTAGCGCGAGACCATACGATTATTGCGGTTGATATTTTAGGGTTTGGGCGTTCTTCTAAGCCAGTTGATTTTCAGTATTCGTTTCCTGCGCAAGTGAATTTATATTATAAGTTAATGAAGAAGCTCGGATACGATCAGTTTGCGGTGCTTGGCCATTCGATGGGCGGAGAGATGTCCCTCAATTTAGCGTATTTATATCCGGATGCAGTAACGCATCTCATCTTGGCGGATGCTACAGGGATAGAGTCTTTCCAGCAAAAAGAAAGTTATGAAGTACCACCGCTATCGACGGACTTACAAACTGTAACCGAGATTACGAAGTATAATAAAAATGAAGTGAAAAATAGTCGTGATGATAAAGAGCATTATGATCAGCTTACGAAAATGAGAGAGCGCCGCATCGCGATGGAAGCCGATAAGATTAAGGTGCCGACTTTAATTATATGGGGACGACACGATAAGAGCGTTTCTTGGAAAAATGGTGAACTGTATCATGGGCTATTTGCAAATAGTACGTTTCATATTATTGAAAAAGGATACCACGCACCGTTTCGTCAGGAACCAATTGAGTTTATGGAATATGTACAAGCATTTTTTGCGAAGCATCCACAATAAAATTTTAGGTATAAATCCACTTCTTTCCTCATAGAGTGAAACTAATAAGGCTTGTCTAAGGAAAGGAATGAAGTGATTTGGAAACTTTACCATGGTGGGTGTATCTTGTAATTGTCGGGATTGTACTAAGTGGCTACATGGTTTTATATACTTCGAAAAAAGAGCAAGATATGGATAATGAGTTTATTGAAAAAGAAGGCGAAGTATATATGAAGCGTTTAGAAGAAGAGCGTGAGAAACGTAATCAGGAAAGTGATAAAGATTCGGTATTGCTTTAATAGAAATTTTGAAAGGTTACCACCTAGTAGGATTTTACATCTCGGTGGTAGCTTTTTTTCTTCTGCGGGAGCAGTATATGTTCATCAAGCTAAGGTTATATTAGTTTAATTTTACATGTATAAGAGAGTCATCATAAACTTTTATTGATGGTATTTATATATTTTTTTACTCATAAGAATGGAACTAGTGGGGATTTTACTGGGGGGGATTAACAATGCATAGGGATGAAACTTCATTACATCCGGATACAGGTGTTACATCTGTAATGTTTGTTGAGCGTTCATTAAATGAAATTCGTTTTTGGTCTAGAATCATGAAGGAGCATTCTTTTTTTCTTCGTTTAGGATTTAGGTGCGAGGATACTCAACTAATCGAAGAGGCGAATCAATTTTATCGATTGTTTGAACATATTGAACAAATAGCGCATTCCTATACAAATGAAACAGATCCTGAGCAAATAAAAAGATTTAATGCAGAAGTACAACAAGCCGCAACTAATATTTGGGGATTTAAACGGAAAATTTTAGGGTTAATTCTCACATGTAAATTGCCAGGACAAAATAATTTTCCACTTTTAGTTGACCATACAAGTAGGGAAGCTGATTATTTTAGAAAACGTTTAATACAATTAAATGAAGGTAAATTAGATGCTCTTCCTGATGCTATTATTAAAGAAAATGTTTTCTTTTTACGGATTATGGCAGACCATGCTAAATTTATTGGTCATCTTCTTGATCCATCGGAAAGAAAGCTTGTAGATACAGCGCGGAATTTTAGCAATGATTTTGATGAATTGATGTATCAAGCAATTGACTTAGAATCTATGAAACCACAATCCCAAACAGCCCCTCTTTTAGATCAATTTTTAGATCAAAATCGTGTGTCGGTTGCATCTCTTCGGGATTTTAAGAAAACAGCACGTGATTTAATTGAGCAATGTAAAATAAAGAGCATCATTCATCCATTATTGGCAGACCATGTTTTCCGTGAAGCTGATAGATTTCTTGAAATCATTGATATGTATGATGTTCATCTTACAAATATTCAATCACAACCTAGATATTAGAAGATAAGGAAAGATACTATTTTTTCCTTAAGCTGAGAAGTTAACAATTTATTGTTAGCTTCTTTTCTTTGCTATTAAAATTTCCTTTTAAGGACTACATAAATCCCTTTGACCAAATATGTAATTCTTTGTAAAATGATATATATGGAAAGATTATGAATATACAGGTAATATATGAACGATAGATTTTAATGAATTATTCGGGGGGAATTTATTAGTTAAGTATATTAACTTGTTTGCACTACATTTTACAAATAAAGGGGTATTAGTAATCATGAAAGCAAAGAAATTAGTAAGTTTAGCGTTACCAGTTATGTTATTGAGTGGTTGTATTACAATTGAAACTGATGGTAAGAAAGCTGAAACAAAGAAAGAAGAGACGCAAAAGGTAGAGAAAGAGAATAAGACTTCTGAAAAAGAGAGTAAGTCAACTGATAGCAAGAAAGAGGATAGCTTATCTGTAGCGAAAGGTGAAGGTACAAATAGTAGCTCATCAAGTAGTCAACCAAGTTCTTCTTCAAATAATTCAACTTCTTCAACTGGTAAGGTAACTGGTTCAGATGTTGAAAGGTACAAGGCAGATATCATAAATAGTGCTACTCAAATTGAAAATACAATGAAATTAATTGAAGGAATAGCAGATTCAGACGTAAAATCATACAAACAAAAGAAAAGTGAAGTACAACTGAGTTTAGGTGGAGCAAAGGCAACTGCAACGAAACTGAAGAATCTACAAGCGCCTCCTGAGTTACAGGGAGAACAGGCGAAGATAAAGCAGTCGATGGAACTATATGCGGATTGTTTTCAACTTCTATTTGATGCATTAGATCAAGAAGACGAAAGTAAAATGCATCAATCAGTAAGTAAAGCACAAGAAGGTTCAAAACTGTTTGAAGAAGCAGCGAAGAGTATCGGTAGCAAAACAAACTAAGAGTAAATTACTTTAAGGAGTATGAGGTATGAAAGTGAAGAAACTAATGGCTGCTGTAGTTCCAGTTACATTATTATTAAGTGGTTGTGTTACAGTAAAAGATTCGGCAAGTAAAGAAGCAAAGACAGAAGAAACAAGTAAAGCTAAGTCTTCTGAAACAAAAGAAAAATCAACTAATTCGAAAGAAGAAAGTAAAGATGTTCAAAAGGTTCGAGTTTTAGATGAAGATTATGCACAATATTTATTAGACATTGAACAGGATATGTTAAGACGATTTGATTACTATGATGCATCTGTAAGGGATTTGAGAAACGGAAGTAAATCAAAAGCTGAGGTATTAGATAGTGTTAAAGACATCTATAAAGTATTTGATAAGATAGAGAAGATTTCTGCACCGCCAAAACATAAAGAAGACCAAAAAGAGATTGAAAGAGCTGCAGGTAAACTAAGAGAAACATTCGGTGAAATAGAGAAGTTATTCAACGATAAAGGTTTTAGCTTAGAGACTGATAAGGAAATCTTAAATAAAGCAAATATAAAATTAGAGGAAGCAAAACGTATTTGGAAACCTACATTTGATAAGTTAAGGGCTGAAGTAAAAGGTGATACAACCACGGAAAAATCTACTAGTACAACAAGTAGTTCTACACAGGCAAACCCAACTACTGGCAGTCAGGCTCAAACAGATAAAAGTCAAGCAAAAACTGGGGTATTTGTAGATACAGTTGGTACAAGTGAAGAGTTAGGAATTAGTTATAGCAACATGCAGAAGAACATTAAAGATGGTACTGAGATTATTGGTAATTGGGGTATTGATTACGGCAGTGGCGTAAAAACTACGCTAGTACTAAAAGGTGATAAAACATTTGAGTCTTATGCGAATGGTTCTTATCCGAATAAAGATAACTATTTAACAGGAACATATACGGTGGATGTCCCATCATTCCAGTTATCTTTAAAAGTAACAAAAGCAGTTAAAGACGGTCAAGAAGTAAAGTTAACAAATGATAGTATCATGTATAAATTGCAAAACTATGATGGAAACACATTACAAATTTATCATATGGACGATAATATTCGTATTCGATATGTAAAACAATAAATAATTGGTGAAAAACTCTGTAATAAATTTTACAGGGTTTTTTATTAGTTTTAATTTAATTTCTTCATTATCTTTTCAGACGCTGTCCATACTAGTATAAGTTGAGAAATGAACAAAACGATAATGATAGGCAGTTGATGTAACTCCATAGTAACTGTAACCATCCAAAGCCCTATTCATACACTATGATGGAGGCTTTTTACTTCATAACCGGATGAAAAAGGAGTGTAATCATGAAGAAACGTACTGTTAATGAAGCGGGAGGGAATGTGCCACAACCAATCCGCAGCGACGGAGCAGGTGCGATTGATTCTGGACCTCGTAATGTTATGCGGGATATTCAAAATCCGAATATGCTTGTTCCGCCTATAACGGATGCAGGGTTAGTTCCTAACTTGAAGTTTTCATTCTCGGACACTTCTATGATTTTGAAACAAGGCGGGTGGTCTCGGGAGATTACTGCTCGGGAACTACCGGTTTCGACGACGATTGCGGGAGTAAATATGAGTTTAACGGCCGGTGGAGTACGAGAACTACATTGGCATAAAGAGGCAGAATGGGCGTATATGCTTTTAGGACGGGCGCGCATAACGGCTGTTGATCAAAATGGACGGAATTTTATTGCTGATGTTGGACCAGGTGATCTTTGGTATTTTCCGCCTGGTATTCCGCATTCCATTCAAGGATTGGAACATTGTGAATTTCTACTTGTTTTCGATGATGGACATTTTTCTGATTTATCTACTTTAGCTATTTCTGATTGGTTTGCGCATACGCCAAAAGAAGTGTTGTCGGCTAATTTTGGAGTACCTGAGAGTGCTTTTCATTCTATCCCTTCAGGTCAAGTTTATATTTATCAAGGAGAGGTGCCAGGTTCGCTTGAAAGTCAGGAAGTTCAATCACCGAAAGGGGAAGTTCCTTTAACATTTAAACATGAACTGTTAAAACAAAAGCCAATTAAGACTCCTGGTGGTAGCGTTCGAATTGTAGATTCTACAAATTTCCCTATTTCAAAAACGATCGCAGCAGCGCTCGTTGAGGTTGAGCCTGGTGGAATGAGAGAACTTCATTGGCACCCGAATAATGATGAATGGCAATATTATTTGACAGGAGAAGCGAGAATGACTGTGTTTCTTGGAAATGGTACCGCTCGTACATTTGATTATAGAGCTGGTGATGTCGGATATGTACCGTTTGCGACGGGGCATTATATTCAAAATACAGGTACCGAAACATTATGGTTTTTAGAGATGTTCAGAAGCAATCGTTTTGAAGATGTATCGTTAAATCAATGGATGGCACTGACTCCTAAAGAAATAGTGGAGAGTAATATACATGTTGGCCCGCAAGTAATGGATTCCCTGCGTAAGGAAAAGTGGCCTGTTGTGAAATATCCGGGGTTTTCATATAGTCCGAAAAATGATGAGTAAAAATTGAAAATTTGCGTTATTCTTTCTGGAGACTGATAAGAAGGGATGGCGTATTTTTTATGCCTAATCTAGTCTTAACTAGTATCTGTTCGTTGTATTATTGTTCGGGAAATTATTATAGAAGAAAAATATATGAAATCGACATACTACATAGCTTTATTTTCAGGTGTAACGCACAAGTTGCACAGCTAACGCAACGACAACTCGCTTTACTCTTCATTATGTATTTGTCCATACTAGACGTAGAGAGGTGATAAACACAGTATGATTTTTAGCGAACGTTTAAAAGAAGAACGAGAAAAACGAAATTGGTCGCAACATGATTTGGCTGAAAAAATTCATGTAAGTAGGCAGTCGGTTTCGAAATGGGAGACGGGAAAGAACTATCCGAGCATTGAAATTATTATTCATTTAAGCGATTTATTCAGTATTACGATTGATGAATTGTTAAGGAGTGACGAAGAGTTGACGCAAAAAGTAATTGAAGATAGTAAACAATTAGCATATCCAAAATGGAAGGTGTTTTTCGATAGTCTATTCACGCTTGGAGTATTTTTGTTTCTTATCAAAATCGTTGTATGGATGCTAAATAAGTTTGCAGGAGCAAGTATTACAATTGTAGCAGATGCGCCATATGTAATGAATCTTTTGCCCCTTGCATTCATGATTATAGGTGGTATGGGATCGGATAAGTTGAAGAAAATATATAAATAGAGGAAAGATTTGAAAGAAATCCCCTACACTAGCTGTTCTTTTCACTTAAATTGTGTACTATAAAGGATAGGATGACATAAAGAAGGGGATATAGAGAATGGAATTTCATGAACAGAAGATTTTGCCGGCAGTGAGGCAAATTAAAGATTTGGAAAAGCTATTACATAGTTCGTATGAATATATCGTTATTTTAGATATTCATGTCGGCCAATTGAAGAGTGTTATATCACTTGCGAAGCAATATTGTAAAAAGGTGTTTTTACATGTGGATTTAATTCATGGCTTGCAGAGTGATGGGCATGCGACGGAATATTTATGTCAGGAGTTTAGACCGTACGGGTTACTTTCGACAAAGGCGAGCGTTATTATGAAGGCGAAGCAAAAAGGTGTTGTGGCAATACAACGCATCTTTTTAATCGATTCGAGTGCGATGGAGAAGAGCTGCAATCTTTTAGATAAGACGAAACCGGATTATATTGAGGTGCTTCCAGGAGCAATGACGGATATTATCGCTGAAGTGAAAGAGCGTACTGGTGTACCGATTTTAGCAGGTGGTTTTATTCGTACTGTAGAAGATGTGGAAAGAGCTTTAAACGCTGGTGCGACAGCGATTACGACGTCAAAACGCGAACTATGGAAACATTACCAAAAAAAGTGACGAAAATGTGAAAAAATTCTGTTGACACCGCTTTCATAAGAGGTTAACATTATAGACAAGTTAATAAACGTGACGGAGAAAAGAAGAGATCCACATTTCATTGTTTCTATATAAATTTATATAGAAGCGTGCAAAGCTGTGGGTCTTTTTCTTTTGACAAAAACGAATGGCCATTCATTTTACCTCTATCACATTTGGAAGCGTTTAAATTGATTGTGGAGGGATACTATGTCAGCATTTTTAGGAGAGTTAATAGGGACTGCGTTGTTAATCGTACTTGGTGGCGGCGTTTGTGCTGGTGTAAGTTTAAAGAAATCGTTTGCGAAAGATTCAGGTTGGATTGTTATTACAATGGGCTGGGGCTTAGCAGTAGCGGTTGCAGCGTATGCGGTTGGATCAATTAGTGGGGCACATTTGAATCCAGCTTTAACGATAGGACTAGCATTTAAGGGAGCGTTCCCATGGAGTGACGTACCAGGTTATATCGTAGCACAAATGATTGGGGCAATTATCGGGGCAGTTATCGTATATTTACATTACTTACCACACTGGAAAGAAACAGAAGATCCAGGAACAAAGTTAGGTGTATTTGCAACAGGTCCAGCAATTCCGAACACATTTGCAAACCTTTTAAGTGAAATGATTGGAACATTCGTTTTAGTATTTGGTATATTAGCAATTGGTGCAAATAAATTTGCAGATGGATTAAATCCATTTATCGTAGGTTTCTTAATTGTAAGTATTGGTTTATCATTAGGTGGGACAACAGGATACGCAATTAACCCAGCACGTGATTTAGGTCCGCGTATCGCACACTTCTTCCTTCCGATTGCAGGAAAAGGCGGTTCAAACTGGAAGTATGCATGGATTCCAGTAGTAGGTCCAATTTTAGGTGGATCACTTGCAGGTTTATTCCATCAAGTTGTATTTGAAGGAAAACAAAATTCAGCACTTATTTATGTGATTATCGCAACTGTGATTGTACTAGCAATCTCTTATATGACAAGTAAAAAAAGCGGAAGCAATACAAATAGTAGAAAAGTAGCATAAGGGGGAAACCGATATGAAAAAATATATTCTTTCATTAGACCAAGGAACAACAAGCTCACGTGCAATTTTATTCAATAAAAAAGGTGAAATTGTTCATTCAGCTCAAAAAGAGTTTACACAACATTTTCCAAAGCCGGGCTGGGTAGAGCATAATGCGCAAGAAATTTGGGGATCTATTTTAGCAGTTATCGCAACTTGCTTAAGCGAAGCAGATGTAAAACCAGAACAAATCGCTGGTATCGGTATTACGAACCAACGTGAAACAACGGTTGTATGGGATAAAACAACTAGTAAACCAATTTACAACGCAATCGTATGGCAATCTCGCCAAACAGCTGAAATTTGTGATGAGTTAAAAGAAAAAGGTTATAGCGAAATGGTTCGCGAAAAAACAGGTCTTTTAATTGATGCATACTTCTCTGGAACGAAAGTAAAGTGGATTTTAGATAACGTTGAAGGTGCAAGAGAGAAAGCAGAAAACGGGGATCTATTATTCGGAACAATTGATTCATGGCTTGTATGGAAACTATCTGGTGGTAAAGCACACGTAACAGATTACTCAAACGCATCACGTACGTTAATGTTTAACATTCACGACTTACAGTGGGATGATGAGCTTCTAGACATGTTAACAGTACCAAAGAGTATGCTTCCAGAAGTACGTCCATCATCTGAAATATATGGAGAAACAATTGATTACCACTTCTTCGGTCAAAATGTACCGATTGCAGGTGTAGCTGGTGACCAACAAGCAGCTTTATTTGGACAAGCTTGTTTCGGTGAAGGTATGGCGAAGAACACTTACGGAACTGGTTGCTTTATGTTAATGAACACAGGTGAAAAAGCAGTAGCTTCTGAGCACGGTCTATTAACAACAATTGCATGGGGAATAGATGGTAAAGTGAACTACGCATTAGAAGGAAGTATTTTCGTAGCAGGTTCTGCGATTCAGTGGTTACGTGACGGAATGCGCATGTTTAAAGATGCAAGTGAGAGTGAAGTGTATGCGAGTCGCGTTGAATCAACTGATGGTGTATACGTTGTACCAGCATTCGTTGGACTAGGAACACCTTATTGGGATAGTGAAGTACGCGGCGCTATGTTTGGTGTAACACGCGGTACGACGAAAGAGCATTTCATTCGTGCAACGCTAGAATCTTTAGCTTACCAAACGAAAGATGTATTATGCGCAATGGAAGCAGATTCAGGTATTGAATTGAAAACATTACGCGTTGATGGCGGAGCGGTTAAAAATAACTTCTTAATGAAGTTCCAAAGTGATATTTTAGATGTTCCTGTAGAGCGTCCAGTGATCAACGAAACGACAGCTTTAGGTGCAGCATACTTAGCTGGTCTTGCGGTTGGATATTGGAAAAACCAAGATGAAATTAAATCACAGTGGCATATGGACAAACGCTTTGAACCAACGATGGAAGCGGAAACAAGCGAAGAGCTATATGCTGGATGGAAAAAAGCAATTGAAGCAACAAAAGCTTTCAAATAATCATAAACAGTGTTATAATGGTGACAAGTTAATAATTCGGTAGGAGATTTGGAGAGACCACAACGCGCTATAGAGGCGAAATCTATAGCGGAGTTTGTGGTCTCTTTTTTCGTTATCAAAGGGAGGAATTACCATGAAATTTTCAAGTAAACAACGTAAAGACGTATTAAACGGAGTAAATAAACAAGAGTTAGATGTGATCGTAATTGGTGGAGGTATTACTGGTTCTGGTATTGCATTAGATGGAGCAACACGCGGGTTATCAACAATTGTGTTTGAAATGCAGGACTTTGCAGCAGGTACATCAAGTCGTTCAACGAAGCTTGTACACGGTGGTCTACGTTATTTAAAACAACTTGAAGTGAAAATGGTAGCAGAGGTGGGTAAAGAGCGTGCGATCGTATATGAGAACGGTCCCCATGTAACAACACCAGAGTGGATGTTACTTCCGTTCCATACAGGCGGTACGTTCGGATCATTTAGTACATCAATTGGTCTTCGTGTATACGACTTCTTAGCAGGTGTAAAACGAAGCGAGCGCAGAAAGATGTTTAACCGTGAAGAAACGCTAAACAAAGAGCCTCTTGTAAAAAAAGAAGGATTAAAAGGCGGCGGTTACTACGTAGAATATCGTACAGACGATGCGCGTCTTACAATTGAAGTAATGAAAGAAGCAATTGAGCATGGTGCGAAAGCTGTTAACTACGCAAAAGTAGACAGTTTCTTATATAAAGATGGAAAAGTATGCGGTGTACGTGTAATCGATTTACTAGACGGTGAAGTATATGAAGTTTACGGTAAGAAAATTGTAAACGCAGCTGGTCCTTGGGTAGATACACTTCGTGAAAAAGATAACTCGAAAAAAGGAAAAGTACTTCAGTTATCAAAAGGTGTTCACTTAGTAATTGATCAAAAACGTTTCCCACTCGGGCAAGCAATTTACTTCGATACACCAGATAAACGTATGGTGTTCGCGATTCCTCGCGGAGGAAAAACATACGTAGGTACAACAGATACGTTCTATGATAAAGACGCAGCTGTACCACAAATGACAACAGAAGATCGCACATACATCATTAATGCGATTAACTACATGTTCCCAAGCGTGAAAATTACAGAGAAAGACATTGAATCAAGCTGGGCTGGTGTACGTCCGTTAATTTATGAAGAAGGTAAGAATGCATCTGAAATTTCTCGTAAAGATGAAATTTGGACTTCTGAATCTGGTTTAATTACAATCGCAGGTGGTAAATTAACAGGATACCGTAAAATGGCTGAAATGGTAGTAGATTACGTAACGAACTTACTACAAAAAGAAGGTCATAGCGCATATCCGAAGAGCGATACGAAACATATGCCAATCTCTGGTGGACATGTAGATGGTTCACACGGATTCCCAGCATTTGTTGCGAAAAAAGCAGACGAAGGTACAAAATCTGGTTTAACGAAAGTACAAGCAGAAGAGTTCGCGAAATTCTACGGCTCTAACGTTGATGTACTGTTCGACTTAGCGAAAAAACATAAAGAAGAAGCGAAAGAATACAACATGCCGCTTGAAGTTCTAATCCCACTTGTATACGCAATGGATTACGAAATGACAGCAAAACCAGTTGACTTCTTCGTACGCCGCAGAGGCGCTGTATTCTTCAACATCCACTGGGTATACGAGTGGAAAGAAGCAGTAATCAACTACATGGCTGCGAAACTAGGCTGGAGCAAAGAAGAACAAATGAAATATACAGCTGAACTAGAAAAAGCACTAACAGACGCTGTAATTCCTGTAGATCAACAAGAGCAAGCAGCTGCGTTAGCATAAAATAGAGAACCACCTGAAGGGGAGCCTTTAGGTGGTTTTTGTATGTTATTTATCGGATAAGAAGTGTGAAGAACTTATTGGTTTTGATATTATCAAGCCATCTTTGTATGGTCATGAAATATTAGATTCTTTAAGTGAGTGTTAGGATGAAAGAGGAATCAATTAAATCGGTTCTCTTTTTAATTTAGCGATGAGGGGAACCTTGGCGATAGAAAACTAAGACACAACCTTTATTGCAAACTTAAAAAGCGCCTTGGGAGAGAGGCGCTCTTTAGGTGAATGTATTGTAACGACTATTCGGTTTATTATATGTAAGTGGCTGAGGAATTGTTTTATCAAAAACGTTATTGCCAACCGAATTTTTTTATAAATTTATAAAACTTTTTCATACAGTGCGTCGTCTAATATATGGGAAGGAGGAAATAACAGTAAATAAAAATCTATAAAAAACTATAAAAATTTACAATTATATGTTATGTTTTTTCACAAAATTCAATATATAATATTTTCAGGTAATGAAAATAAAAAATTATATTTCAATTGTGAAAGCTGCAAACATATTAGGAAAAACGCAACAAACTTTACGGAATTGGGATGAAGAAGGTGTTTTTATTGCGGATAGAACACATTGAAAAAAACGAAGAATCCGAATTAGTGGAAGATCTTATAGCAATCACAACCTCTTTTTCTGCAAAAATTCATGGGAAAAGAGGAGGTAGAAAATTAGAAAATGCAATAAAATCCGTATTAGAAAAGGGTGGAAAGGATGAAAACAACACGGGCTTGTAAAATCGGTTCTATTACAAAAGAACAAACGGAAGATTTAATTACTTTGATTCGTACGTTCGAAAGCGCAAAACGATATAGTTTGAATCGTTTGATTGATGGCGAAAACGAGAAAGAATTGATAAAAAAATTACAGCCTAAATATTTGTTAAATAAACGTTTTTGTGAAGATGCGGTTTTACAAGCGCAAACGATCCTTTCCTCTCAAAAAGAACTTCTTCCAGTTTACCTAGAAAACAATCAAAAAAAGTTAGAAAAGACGTTACAAAAAATAGATGATTATGAAAGCGGCAAAAAAAGACCTAAACAAGTTTCATTAGAAACTTGTTTAATTGGTTTAAGAAAACGAAAACAAAAATTAGAACAAAGAATGGAAACATATGCAAAACATATTAAAAATGAAACATTACCTCCTATTATTTTTGGTGGGCGGAAAAATTTCTATGAAAGAATGAAAAACAAGATATCCAATCAAGAATGGAAAGATTTGCGTACACGACAATTATATTCTCGTGGAGATAAAAGCAAAAAAGGGAATTTGAACATGCGCATTACAGTTGATGACTGTGGGCAAGGATGGTTAGAAATTGCAAATCCATTAGGACTAACAAATGGAAAAACAAAAAGCCCACGAATCAAAGTTCCGATTATCATTCCATATCGTTTTTATCATCAAATTACAAATGTCGTTATGGGAGAGAAAATCGATGTAAATCCAAAAGGAAAACCGATGATAGAGCATCAAAAATATAGTGTAGAAATCATTCGTAAACAAAGTGAATTTTATGTGAATATTACGTTTGATGAAACGGAAATAGGTCGTGTACTAGATTTCAAGGAAACACCACAATCAGATGTAATGGCAGGAATCGATGTAAATCCGGACCGTATTGCAGTTAGTTTATGTACAAAACAAGGTAATTTTAAAGATTCAAAAATTTTTTATCTACACAATCTTAATACGTTTTCAACAAACAAACGCGGAACGATAATTGGACAAATTGTACAACAAATTAAAACATGGTTGTTGGAAAACAATGTAGGTGGAATTGTTTTAGAAGATTTACAGTTTCAACAATCTCATGATACTGATAAATACAGTAATCGTAATTTCCATCAATTTACGTATAAAAAGATGTTGAACAATTTAATTCGTATGGCTCTTCGCAACGGGCTTTCTGTCAAAACAGTGAATCCTGCTTATACAAGTGTGATTGGAAAATTAAAATATAGTAAAAAATACGGTATTAGCGTTCATGAAAAAGCCGCATTCACGATCGCAAGACGTGGATTAGAATTGCAAGAACAATTACCAAAAGAGATTATTTTATTATTAAAAAACCAAATTACAACAAAACTGCGTATTCTTGTTGCTTCTATGGAAGAAAGTAAAAAGAATACGAATACGAAAAAAGTATATAAAAAATGGTTACAAACAATTAAAACGTGGAAAGAACATCACAATTGGAAATTGTGGAGCATTCTTCACAAAACGGTTTATATGAGCAATCAACAATTCGTATTTAAAATTTAAATGAGAAGGGGGATACTGGTTTATTTCTTATAACCTCTTGCATACTACTGACTTGGATGAATGGTAGTATGCAAGAACAGACCGTTCCTAACAGGAACCTGCCGTCATTCTTTCACGATAGGTGGATGAAAAGGTCACAACCCTTACGGACAGGAAAAAGGTGAGATTCCTTTTCGGTAGTTGGCATTTGACTTGGTTCGCCAACAATTTATAGATTTTTATAAGAATTTCAAACCAGGAAATGATGTGGATGAATTAACGATAGAAGCGTTTGAAATAGAAGATAAGGAGGACCTTATCGACGAAATAATGAACAAGTATGGACAAGAAGTCCTGCAGCTTGTGTATTCGTATGTGAATAATAAAGAGGTCGCGGAGGATTTAACGCAAGATATATTTGTGAAATGCTATAAATCTCTTCATACATATAAAGGGAATTCGAATTTGAAAACATGGTTATGGAGAATTGCAATCAATCATTGTAAGGACTATTTAAAAAGTTGGTATAACAAAAAAGTTATCGTGACAGAGGATGACTTTACGTATATGGAGAGTCAAAAAGAAAGTGTGGAACAAACTGTCATTCAAAATGCGGAGGATCGTGAACTGGCTTCTGCAGTAATGAGTTTACCGATAAAATATCGAGAAGTGATTTACCTATTTTATTATGAGGAATTATCAATTAAAGAGGTTGCTACGGTAATAGAAGTGAAGGAAAACACGATAAAAACGAGACTGAAAAAAGCGAAGGAGCTTTTGAAGAAAGGATTGGAGGAATAATCAAATGGAAGATCGATTAAAAGGTTTGCGAAAATCAATGGAGAACACAACGTTTAAACATTTGAGTTTTTCTGATCAGCACCAAAAGCGGGTGCGCGAAAAAATCAATCAATCGTCCGAAAAGGAAGAAGACATCCTTTTAGCAGTGTTGCAACTTCTTATGAATGAAAAAACAGGTTATGAATTGATGCAGTTAATGCGGGGGAGAGGAATTCAAAAATTCGAAGGTGATGAAGGATCTCTATACACTTTATTGCATCGTCTAGAACAGAATCGCTTTATCCAATCTAGCTGGGATCATGCGGGAGCTAAATATTATCAATTAAATGATAAAGGAAACAAGATGCTGCGAAAGGCAGAGAAGAATGCTACGAAGGCACGATTTATATTAAAAGGATTAGTACAGGAGTGAGAAAAAATTGAACAAAAAAGGGGAGCGTTTTTTAAAAGAAGTTACGAACCATATTAAATCAAAAGAAGCGAAGGATTTGGTGGCGATGGAACTAGACTTTCACTTAAAACAGGCGAAGAATATGTGGATGGATAAAGGATTAAGTGAGGAAGTTGCTGAAGATAAGGCTGTTGAACAAATGGGAAGTCCGGTCAAACTTGGCGAAGAACTTAACAAACTGTATAAGCCAAAGGTTGATTGGTTTTTAATTGTTTTATTAGTGGCTGCGATGGGGCTAGGGTTTTTGCCGATTATAACTTTTGGACATGCTGACTTATTCATGAATAAGGTGATATTTGTTATTCTCGGTGTTGTAACAGCTATGGGCATGATGCTACTTGATTATTGGAGATTAGAGAAACTTGGGTGGCTGTTTTATACAATTGGCGTACTTATCTTGTTAATGATAAAATGTTTTCCGACTGATTACGTGATTGGGGAAGCAATAATAAAAATTGGCCCCATCAAAATTGACTGTTTAATGACGATGCCATTCTTCTTTCTAGCTTGGGCTTCTTTTTTCAATAATAGTAGGTTAAAGTTTATGCATCTTCTCATATTATACGTATTTTCTTTATATCTATTTTCAACTACATCAATTCTTTTACCAATTTTCATCTATATTACGATGGTATTCGTTATGCCTTGGTGGAGTAAGTTAGGAAAGAACACGGCATGGCTCATTACAATTTTACCAATTTTACCCTTTATTGTTAGGGATCTATTTTCCTGGTCTGCGGTAAAAGAATACCGGATAGCTAGAATTTTAGGATTTATAAATCCAGCGCATGATCAATGGGATTTACGTTTACAAGAGGCAATGTCTTCAGCAGGTTGGTTTGGTACATATGGAAATATAAAGTCTATCCGTGCTGCCCATACTGATTTTGTATTTGCAAGTTTGACTTACTATTATGGATATGTACTTGCGCTAGTTCTTGTCGTGATTCTTTCTCTTTTTGCAGTAAGAATAATGAACATAGCTTATAAAATAAATGATGGTTATGGTAAATTGCTTCTCGTTGGCGGAGTGACTCTTTTTGTAATCCATTTTATTTGTAACGTTGGCATGACCCTCGGGATATTACCACGTGTTTCTATATCATTACCTTTTATTAGCTACGGATTGATACCAACTCTGTTTCATGCATTTATAATGGGAATTGTGTTAAGTGTATATCGACGTAAAGATATTCCTTTTAGAATGAGAAAAACACCTTGATGATTATCAAGGTGTTTTCGTTATAAGTTCAAAACTATCCAAATCAGCCCCAAGCACAAAAGGACTAACCTCGCCAACGCTATAAAGTTGCAACTCATGCATCGCGCGCGTACAAGCAGTGTAGAACAATCTACGTACGCTCTCATCACTGTATAAATCTTCAGAAGCATCATAAATAATAACAGCGTCAAATTCAATACCCTTCGCTAAATAAGCAGGGATCACGACAATACCTTGCTCATACTCGGCTGAGTTACTCTTCACGAGTTTAATATTCTCGATATGACGGAGTGCTTCGTATGCAGCGGCGCTTTCAGTTGCGGATTTACATATAATTGCGATTGTATTGTGATTTTGTTTTTGTAGTTCGGTAACTTTTGTAGTAATATGCTCGTGCAGTTCGCTGTAATCAGCTACTTTCGTTACTGTAGGTTTCTCGCCGTCGCGTTCAAAGGCGTGAATGTTCTTCCCTTCCGGTACGAGAGCACGTGTAAATTCAATAATCGGTTTTGTTGAGCGGTAGCTACGAGTTAAGTTAATACCGTTCGTTTCATCTGGTCCGTATAAGCTAGTAAGTGTATTGAAATTCACTGCCTCACTCGCATGGGCAAATATCGCTTGGTTAAAGTCTCCGAGTACCGTCATTCTTGCGGCAGGGAAGAGGCGTTTTAAAAACTCAAATTGAAACGGCGAGTAATCTTGCGCTTCGTCTACGAGTACGTGTTTAATCGATCTATTCGTTTGGAAGCCTTCAATTAATTCTTTTAAAAGTAAAAATGGAGTCGCATCCTCGTAATATAGCTTTCCTTCATCAAGCATGTTCACTGTTAGAGAGCAAATGTCATCCCATTCTTTCGGTTTTTCTCCAGTAACCCATGATGCGTCTGTGAAGAGTTGTTTATAGATTCCTGTGAAATTGATGAAGCGCAGTGTTTGAACGCCTTTACGAAGCGGCTTCAATTTTTTGCGGACAATCATACGTCCCAGGACTTTCGTTTCTTTCTCATAGTCATTAAAAGAGTTGTCGTCAAACTCGCCTTTTTTCTGCAAGTATTTATAAGCCTTTTGATATTCATCTTTACTAAGTAATTCAATTTCTTCTTCTACCCAAGGCTTTTTCAGTTCTGCTTTTTCAAGTGCATCTATTTGTTTATTTAGCCAATCCGTTAACTTCTCAATTCGACTATGGAAGCGGAGGGAGGAGTCAGTATTGTAAAATTGCTCTGTAATTTCTTTAGCTGAGGCGATCAGTTTCCCTCTAAATTTCATTCCTCTAAATAGCATGCCTGAAGTTTCAAGAGATTGTCTGTACGCTTTAATCATTTCGAAAAATTGAGTGGATGCTTTAAATCGGATGCTCGCATTTCTAATTTTGTAATTTGCGCTATTTGTTTCAGTTAGCATATATTCTAATTGTTCGTAAGGATCTTCCACATCAAATGACTTACTTAGTCTATGGTTTAAATATTCTTGGAATGTTACTTGCTGCATATTTTCTTCACCGAGTTCAGGTAGTACGTTAGAAACGTAGCTATTGAACATAGAGTTAGGGGAAAAGAGAATAATTTGATCCGCTTTTAGCCATTCGCGATATTTATATAGTAAGTAGGCGATTCGCTGCAGGGCAGCTGATGTTTTACCACTACCAGCAGCTCCTTGAACGATAAGGAGTCGGCCTTCATCGTGACGGATAATTTCATTTTGCTCACGCTGAATCGTAGCGACGATGCTCTGCATATGTTTGTTTGTACCTTTTCCGAGCGCTTGTTGCAGAATTTCATCACCGATTGTGAGGCTCGTATCGAACATGGAATCAATCTCGCCATTTTGAATAATGTATTGTAATTTTTTCTCCACATTACCGCAAATTACGCCGCCTGGTGTGTTGTATTCAGCCGGTCCTGGTGGATAGTCGTAATAAACACTTGAAATTGGGGCGCGCCAGTCATAAATAAGAAAGTTTTCTCCGCTTGCATCAGTAAGGGTAGAAACACCGATATAGATTTGTTCTGCGGCAGGTTCGCCTTCTTCAGTAAAATCGATGCGTCCGAAGTAAGGTGCTTTTTGCATGCGTCGCAGCGCGGCAAGTCGATTAAAGGTGTGTTTATGGGTGATTTGTGTAACAGCTAGTGACTGAGCTTGTTGTCTTAAGTTGATAACTGTTTCAAGGTAATCATCAAAAGTATCTGTATTCACTTTAACGTCATCCCAGAAGTGTTTACGGATGTTGATTACTTCTGCCCGGCGTCTGCCAGTTTCGTTTTCCAGCTTATCAATTTGCTGCGTAATCGTTTCGATTACGGTATCCAATCGTTTTTGCTCTAGATCAAGTTTTTTGTTCATACGTAAGCACTCCTTTAAAAGTGAAAAATAGAGGTTGACTGAAGAAAGGTTTTGTTGTACAATTAAGATACGGATAAATACGTTCTGTGTATTTTAGAAAACGTGTTTCTGTACTAATTTAACATAGTTTCTTAATTTAATCAATAATGATGAGATAAACCCTTGGTTCCACGCGTTGTGAATCAAGGGTTTTTTGTTTTTCTGTAAGAAATAATTGCAATTTTGCCGAGGATAATCTAAGTAAAGTATAGAAACAATCAGGAATAGGGGGATACTGATGGGAAAATATTTTGAGGAAGCACATCGTTTTTGTTCTCGTAATAGAAAGCACTTAGAAAAGGATGTTATATGTGGTTGTTTCTATTGTTTAGAAATTTTCCATCCAGAAAAAATTACAGAGTGGTGGGATGATGATAACACAGCAGTTTGTCCGTATTGTGGGATTGACTCTATTATAGGGGAAAGTTCAGGATTTAGAATCACAGAAATGTTTTTAAGTGAAATGCATAAAAGATGGTTTTAGTTAAACGAATGACAAAATAAACTTTCGGTAACGAAGATAGTGTAAAACTAGCTAAGATTGTACACTATCCATAAAATGAAAAAGACGTTATCCTTTCTATAGAATCGAAGAGTCAATCATGTAATTTCATTTACCCAATCTGTACACAATTTCCCCCTGGAAGAGGGGATATAAAAAAGCTCGGGCTTAGCCCGAGCTTTTCATTATTTCTTTTCGTCTTTTTTATCGTCAGCTTTTTGCTCTTTGAAAAGATCTTTTAAATCTTTATCGTCAACTTTTACGTCAGCTTTTTTGATTTCTTTCATCATAAGATCGTTCATGAATTGAGCATCTTGCGTTTTTTCTTGAGCTAGTGATTTTTTAATATCAGCTTTTGCTTTATCGAAAGTAGCATCTGCGTGATTATCAGTTACTTTAATAATATGGTAACCAAATTGTGTTTTTACAGGTTCGCTTACTTCATCTTTTTTCAACTTTTGAGCTGCTTCTTCAAATTCTTTTACCATTTTCCCTGGTCCGAAGAATCCTAAGTCGCCACCTTTTTCTTTTGAACCTGTATCTTCAGAGTATTGTTTTGCTAATTCTTCGAAAGATTTACCTTGAGCAAGTTCATCTTTCACTTTTTTAGCAGTTTCCTCATCTTTTACAAGGATATGACTTGCTTTAATTTCTTTTTTATAATCCTCGAATTTTGCTTTTACATCTTTATCAGTAATCGATTGTTCAACCGCTTTTTCTTGAGCTAATTGAGCACGTACACTATTTTTTATAGTTTCTTCTTTAATACCTTGTTGTTTCATTAGTGTATCGAATTGATCACCGTATTGTTTTTTCATTTCATCGAACTTTTTGTCTACATCTTTGTCTTCAACTTTGTAGTTTTTAATAAGTACTTTTTCCATAACCATGTTGTTTAGTACTTGTTTACCAGCTTGTGTCTTCATTTGATCGTAGAATTCTTCTTTTGTAATGTCACCAGCTTTAGATGTAACGATTTTGTCTGATGATGATGTTCCACATGCTGATAATGCGATTACACTTGTTGCGGCTAAGGCAAGCATAGCTTTCTTCATTCGATAAACACTCCTACTATTATGTATTTTTAATTTATCCTACACCGATGAATTTTAAATTCATAAGAGCCCGATTAAGTCTCACTGATACTTTTGCTTTTTTGTATTGGTAAAGCGCGCTTAACAGGGCTTACCGTGGCTGAGGATAAAGTTTTGATGAATGTTTTGTTCTATAGTATAAGCAATATGTACAAAATTTAATATATCATATTTCGACGCGTTTTCATATTGATAAAGAAAAATTAACCAGTACGTGTCAGATTTTGAAAGTGTGCCATATTGGGCGTATGCCGCATATACAGAATAGAGGAGGGGATGGGGATGAATTCTCAACTTATTTTATTACTTGTACTGTTTATTTTATTGGTTATTGTAGGTATAATTTGCTTATAGAGGAAAAAAGTGAGGAAGGGGCTTTCCTTCCTCACTTTCCATGAAATATAATTTCTATATAACTAGAAATTAATAAAATTGTTATACATACATTAATAACCCGAAAGACACCGGGCTGGCGGCTCGCAGCTATTTGTTTTCGTTCACACAGTGTATGTGTCATGAAATTCGTGTAAAATATAACAAGAAGTGCGAATGCGACAAAAACAACTGTTATAAGTGTCATGAGGCGAGACCTCCTTTTGGCTAAAATACATATACATATATTGTATCACACGATATTTTGTTCGTGTTACAAAATTCAGAAATAGAAGACTTTGTGTTAGAAAGTGAGGGAGAAAATGGACGTTGTTAGAAGATTAGAACAAGCTGAATACTACGTAGACCTACTATTTAAAATGATTGATGAAGAGAAGTGTCCATTTTATTCTTTGATCATAAAGAAAAAAGCTCGTAAAAAAGATATTGAACGTATACTAAATCTTTGTGAAAAACTGAACGAGCAATATGTAGTGGAGAAAGCTGAAGGGCTTCTTTTGTTCGATGCGCTGTTAAATCAATTTGAAAAAGCGCTTCCACATCAGCTCGAAGTACACGAAACTGCGGAAGCGCTAGCAAAACAAGGTTTATTTAAGCCGCTTATGAATGAATTCTTAAGCATGATTGCGAAAAAATAAATAGATTATTTCTTAACTAACTTTTGATCGGATTCTGTAAAGTTCTCTTCAATATCTTCTAATGATTTCTCAAAAATATCGATAAAGTCTTGTCCGTAAATATTACGCAGGATTGCAATCAGTTCGATATTTTCTGGGAACTTCCCATAAAAATTACGAAGTGCAAGAGCCCCATTAAACACTGAATTATTTTCAGGATCATACTCCTCCATTAAGCGAAGTAGTAATTCTTCCCCTTTGTCTGTAATTTCAATGTACGTATTTCGTTTATCATCTTCCTTTTTTGAGAATACAAGATAGCCGCGTTCTTCCAGCTTTTTCGAGAAGTTAAACGCCGTTGATACGTGCATAACTCCAAACTTAGCAATCTCAGAAATAGAAGCCCCTTTTAAATGATAAGCGATTGTTAAAATATGATGTTCATTAATATTTAAATCGTAAGGTTTAATCCACTGCTGCCAATCTTTCTCTACACATTTCCATAACGCTTTCGATAATTGAGCAATGCGTTGGCTGAAAATCATCGCTTCTTTTACCGAGTAATCTTTTTCTCCACTTTTCATTTACTCACCCACTTTAACATTCTTTTTCATTACTATCTATTATGCCAGTAAAATAAAAATTAATAAAGTCTTTTTGTAAGAATTGTGAAAATTTTTTAACAAAATGACATTCTATACAAATCATGCATAACTATGGAAGCGTTTTATGAGTCGTGAATACATGCGTTGTCCTTACATGTTAATTGATAACATATATTGTAAATGCATAAAAACACGGCATATCTATACGATATGCCGTGTCAAGGTCAATTTATATAAAAAATATTTGTTATATGCAAAAAACTAAGCAGGAATTTGTTTACGCTTTTTCTGGAACAGCTTCTTGTAGTTTCTCAATTGACTTTTGGATGTCCAAAATTTCTTTCTCAATATGGCGCTTGTTTTGAGAAATATCTTGTTTCCAGTTAGAAAGCGTGTCTTGCATGTCATCTTTTAATTCTTGAAACACTTCTTTACCTTCTGAAGCAGTTTCAACAATTTGACGCTTTAATAATTTCGTATCAGCTGTAATATCAGCTAAAGTCTTTTTAATATCATTTCCTTTTTCTTTTAACTTGCCGCGCATGTCTTTACCAGAAGAAGGAGTTGAGAAAAGAACGGCCAGTCCAGCAACTGCTCCCCCGCAAATAACACCTGTAATAAAGGATTTAGCTTTTGACATAAAAGGAAACCTCCTTATTTTTTGTTCGTATTCATGATGTGAAAAAATATGCATATCTTTCTTATATGTGCTATGCACAAACAATCATCCCTGAGCATTTTAAGTGAAGAAACAAGCCATGCGGAATTTGATGACTTCAGGGAAGTGGCTTGTTATGTATTACGCCTTCTTATAGTGTCATTATTTCACACTATTTGCAATTGTACTTGCGATGTTTTGTAAATTTTCCATAGTGTATTCATTTTGGTGTGATTTCCAAACAGCACCGAAACCATCTTTTTCACCGTAGCGTGGAATTAAATGAAGGTGGAAGTGGAACACAGTTTGTCCAGCTTTTTCACCGTTATTGTTAAGTAGGTTAAAGCCAACTGGATTAAACTCTGCTTTAATCGCATTTGCGATTTTTGGAACGACAGAAAAAATGTGTGATGCGATTTCTGGCGTTAACGCAAAAATGTCTTGTTTGTGAACTTTCGGAATAACAAGAGTATGTCCTTTTGTTACTTGACTAATATCTAAAAATGCAAGCACATGTTCATCTTCGTATACTTTTGAGCAAGGGATTTGCCCGTCAATGATTTTACAAAAAATACAATTGTCTGCTGTATGATTCATTGATCTCATCCTTTCAAATATCCTTAGCCGTATTTTACCATAATTACATAAGAGAACAAACACGAAAAACAGGAAGCTGACTCAGCTTCCTGTTTTCTGAAGAGGGATTGAAAAAGCATTATCGTAATTTACGTTTCGCAGACACCTCATTTATTTAAGAAATGCACGGTAAATCGGCTAAAGTTTCTGCCGTAGACACCCCATTTTCAAGTGAAATGAATTGCAATCTTTTATAAAAGGAAATTGTTTATTTTTTAAAACAGTATATGCTCTTTCGGAGACACCCCGTTTCTAAAATGAAACAAATGATCTGGTTATGTGTAAATTTCTTTGTCCAACATGGACACCCCATTTCATGATGACTTAACTATGTTGTTGTACTCATCAATTGGTGGTCGCTTTTTCAATGTGTTCCTTCTTCACTAATTATGATGTCCGCTTTCGGGAAAATATATGCTAATAAATTTAAATTTTTTTTTTTGAGTACATGGATACTATGTAGTACAGCATAATTTTTGGTAAGATGAATATAGAATGAATACTAATGAAGAAAGTGGTGTCGTATGAGCGAGTTATTGCGTGTAGAAAATGTTACAGGAGGATATACGAAACGACCTGTATTAAAAGATGTTTCGTTCTCTGTTAATAAAGGCGAACTTGTCGGCTTAATCGGTTTAAATGGAGCTGGTAAAAGTACGACGATTAAACATATTATCGGTTTAATGGAACCGAAAAAAGGAACTGTCACAATTAATGGGAAAACAATTCGTGATGATATGACAGCGTACCGTTCTAGCTTTTCATTCATTCCAGAAACGCCGGTATTATATGATGAATTAACGTTAGAAGAGCATTTGAAATTAACAGCGATGGCGTACGGTGTTGATGAAAAACAATATGAAGAACGTGTAGGACAACTATTACATGAATTTCGCATGAAAAATCGTTTAAAATGGTTTCCATCTCATTTCTCAAAAGGGATGAAACAAAAAGTAATGATTATGAGCGCGTTTTTAGTTGAGCCATCTCTTTACATAGTAGACGAACCTTTCGTTGGATTAGATCCGTTAGCAATTCAATCTCTTCTTCAAATGATGGATCAAATGAAAAAGAGTGGAGCCGGTATTTTAATGAGCACACATATTTTAGCGACGGCAGAGCGTTATTGTGATTCGTTCATTATTCTGCATCAAGGTGAAGTAAGAGCGAAGGGAACGTTATCTGAGCTGCAATCACAGTTTAATATGCCAGGTGCAACGTTAGATGATATTTACATCGCGCTAACAAAGGAAGAAGATTATGAATAGCACAGCGTTATGGAAAGAACGATTTCGTCACTTTCTAAAAGAAGTTCGTACATATAGTAAATACGTATTTAATGATCATTTGAAATTTATTTTTGTGTTCATCATCGGTGCGGGAGCGTATTATTACCAGCAATGGTTACAAACGTTAACATCTTCGTTTCCAACTGCGCTCGTAATGGCAGTATTAATTGGACTCGTGTTAACAGCTGGATCCATTCAAACGTTATTAAAAGAAGCGGATCTCGTTTACTTACTGCCAGTTGAAGAAAAGTTAAAACCTTACTTCACCAAGGCATTTCTTTTTACATTTATGATTCAGTTATACATAATCGCAATCGTAGCAGCTGCGCTTGCTCCGTTATACTTCCAACAAATGAAGCAAACAGGTGCTGGCTACATATGGATTGTCCTCGCATTTGTCATTGTAAAAGCGTGGAATTTATTCGTCGCGTGGGAAAAGTCATTTTTAACAGATCAAAATATACAAAGGGCTGATTGGTTTATTCGTTTTATCTTAAACGGTTTATTTGTATATTTCCTTGTAGAACGTACTTCAGTTCTTGTTATTGGCGGAATCGTTCTGCTCATGGTGTTATATCTTGCTATCATGCATCAAATGGTAAAAGGAAAGCCGCTAAACTGGGAGTATTTAATTTCTGAAGAAGGTAAGAAAATGATGCTGCTGTACCGAATTGCGAATATGTTCGTTGATGTACCAGCATTAAAAGAAAGAGTATCTCGCCGAAAATGGCTGGATTTCATTCTGTCGATAATCGGCGAAAAGCGTACATATTTATACTTATATACGAGAACGTTTTTACGATCGGGTAACTATTTCGGCTTATATGTGCGCCTGCTCGCTCTTGGAGGGGTTATTCTTTACTTCATTCCGTTTTTATATGGACGATTTATCGTAAGCCTTATTTTCTTATACTTAATCGGTTATCAGCTATTAACTTTATGGAAGCATCACCGCATGAAGATTTGGCTTGATTTGTATCCGGTCGGGGGAGAAGAGAAGAAGAAAGATTTTCTTACTTTATTAAATGCAATTCTTCTTACTGGCAGCGTTGTATTTACAGTTATATTTGCCCTTGCGACGAAAGATTTCATGATGACGGGAATTTTACTAGTCGTGAGCATAGTATTTAGTATCGGTTTCGTTTATCAATACGGGGCAAAACGTATTGAGCGTTTAAATTGAAGGGAATGAACCTATGATTACATATGAAGAAAAGGTTATAAAAGAGCTGGAGCAGTGGAAAGCTACATTCATGAAAGATTCTTCTATGATGACACGGTTCTCAAAGAAAGTGCAGACGAAAGTACAACAGCTTATTCCGGCGAAAGTGCAAAAAGTATTAACAGAAACGATTCGGATGATGGTACAAACAATTAGCGCCGGATCAAACTTTATAAAGCCGAAATTAAAAGAGACGAACTGGTCATTGCAAAGACGAGACGATGAAGTACGTAAAAAAATGGATGAGTACAAAAAAATAGCAGCGGCAGAAGGAGCAGGGACGGGAGCAGGCGGTATTCTCCTTGGCCTTGCTGACTTTCCGCTTCTACTCGGCATTAAAATTAAATTTTTATTCGATGCAGCAACATTGTACGGATTTGATACGAGCGACAAAGAAGAGCGCCTTTTTATCCTTCACGTTTTCCAACTTGCCTTTTCAAGTGACGACCACCGAAAAGAAATATGGAAAGCCATCGAAACGTGGGATACAGAAGAAGAAAACCATATGGACTGGGAAAAGTTCCAAACAGAGTACCGAGACTATATCGATTTAGCAAAAATGCTTCAGCTCGTACCCATAATCGGTGCCCCAGTCGGCGCGTATGCGAACTATCAATTACTGCAAAGACTTGGGGAAGTAACGATGAATTGTTATCGTATGCGGTTGCTGAATAGGGATTAAAAAGAAAGCATCCTAAATTTGTGATTTAGGATGCTTTTTTGTTTTAATGATTAATACTTCAAAAGAAGGTATAATTCAGATTGTCTTTTCAGTGTTTTAGGCTGAAATTAGTAGTAGAGATAGAACCGATATTATAATCATCCTTATAATCAATTGAAGTAGTAAATTTCTTATTTGTATCATCTTTGATATGACCAGTTATAAAAATAGTTTCGATATCATTAGAAGGAAATCTATGATTCGTAATAGCCACTTCTAAATTCTCTTTTTCTTTAAAATATTGAATTGTAGTTTCTGTTGCTTTATTAACAATTTGTTGTTCCTCATTCTTTTGATCTATAGTACAACCTCCTAAAAGGATAAGTGTAAAAATAAAGAATAATCTTATAGCATATTTTTTCACGAATAATCACTCCGTTAATAGTGCGTTATATTCCTCTTAACTAAATTGTATATCCACAGAATATGGTGTGACTGGGTATAAAAAAACGGGACTCTAAAGTAAAAAGGTTATTAGTTTTTAAGCTCTAAATTTTTGGTGGTTGAAATAGCGCCGATATGATAATGATTTGCGTATCCAACTGAAGCAGTAAATTCTTTCGTTTTATCATTAGTCACATAGCCTGATATAGAGATAGTTTGAAAGTCTTTTGGTCCAAATTCATGATCAGTAATTGATACATCTAAGCCCTCTGTCTTTTTGAAATATTGAATGGTTTCTTCTTTTGCTTTATTAATGATTTCTTCCTCGGTATTATTTTCATTATTACAGCCTCCTAAGGTAGTAATAATGAAAACTAAATAAAAAAACAATCTTTTATGCAACATAATTCTCCTCCAATCATTGGTTCCTAAGTTAGGGATATATCAAATGTTGTAGAAGAGAAACTTTAAAATGTTTTAATAGGTTCAAATCAATCTAGGTTTTTAAGAATTATTTGAGGGGCTCCTTTTGAAAATAAAAATAGACACCTTATTGTTAGGTGCCCAAAAGTTTGATACATTGCTTCTAAATTTTTAACGTTAGAAGTTGAGCTTATTGAATATTGATCTCATCCTTTATATACATATGAAATAATTGGAATTAATATAAAGGGCCAACAAAAATATACTTTATTTTCATATTAATTTCAGTCATCATAACTAATACTTTTAACCTTATTTTTATAATTTATATCTGCAGTTATTTTACGGTTTGGATTATTTGTTACATGACCTGATACAAAAATCACCCAAAAATCTGAGGGGGCGAATTCCACTCTTGTCACTGTGACACCTAGCTTTTTATCTTCTTTAAAATGTTGGATTGCGATCTTTTTTGCTTTTTCTTTTAATGCTATTTCCTCATTTTTTATCCATATTGTATTATTTTTTTAGAGAAAAATTCGTTGAAACAGAACCAACATTATAATTATTATTGTAATCTATTGTAGCAGTGAATTCCTTGCTTTCATCATCTTTGATATGACCAGTTATGAAGACTGATTCTAGATCATTAGAAGGGAACCTGTAATCAGTAATAGTTACATCTAAATTTTGTTTCTCTTTAAAGTAATTAATTGTTTTTTCTGTTGCTTTATCTACTATTTGTTTTTCTTTATTATTTTCCTGCATATTACATCCCCCAATTATTGTACTTACAAAGATAAAAAAGACAAAAAAGGTAAATTTTCGGATTTTAATTCTCATGTTTACCCTCCGTTAATGTTGTTCTATAATTTAGAATATACTAAATATCCCGAGGAGGGAATATTTTGGATAGCAAAAATACACAAGAAGTGTTAGATTTAAGCTTTTATCGAATGGCTAAAGATGCGTATAAATCAGATAAAGAGTTAAGAAATGAAATTACAGTGAATAATGCGAATGATGATACTTTACAAACATGGAAGGTCCGTGAAACATTCCACGACAAACAAACCGGAATGGATGCAGTAGCCTTTGAACGAGATGCCGATGGGAAAAAGCAAGTTATGGTAGCTTTCCGAGGAACAGAAGGGGATAAAATTATAGAGAAAAACTCTTTAGGCATTTCGATGAAGCCAAGGAAGGTATGAAGGATTTAAAAACAGATACAAGTCATTTTGTTAAGAAAAAATTTATATGCTAAAATATTTTACGTAAAAAAGACACTCTAGTGAGTGTCTAATGATTATTCTTTTAATTTTAGATTTTTAGAGTATGACCTAGAACTTATATTATACTCTCCACCCCCATATTCTACACCTACTCCAAACGTTTTGCTTCTATCTCCTTTAACATGTCCATCTATAAAAACAGTTTGAAAATCATTGGGGGAGAACTCATGTCCTGTAATTACTACATCGAGCTCCTCTCTTTCTTTAAAATATTTAATGGTTACCTCTTCTGCCTGTGCTACTATTTCTTTTTCTTCATTTGTTTTATTATTCATACCGCATCCTCCTAAAAGGATAAGTGTAAGGATAATGAATAATCTTATACCATTTTTTTTCAATTATCATTCCTCCATAAATGTTGCGTTATATTTCTCTTTACTAAATTTTATATCCACAGAACATTGTGTGGTGGGGTATAAAGAAAAGGCACTTTAAAAGAGTGCCTTTTCTTTATTATTTTAAATGTAAATTTTCACTTGTAGAGATAGAACCTATTGTATACTCATCTCCACCGTATTCTATTGTAATATTAAATGTTTTGCTTTCATCATTTTTTATATAGCCGGAGATAAAGATACCTTGTAAATCACTTGGAGCAAATCTATAATCAGTGATTACTACATCTAAGTCTTGTTTTTCTTTGAAGTATTGGATTGTCCTTTCTTCTGCCTTTTCAACTATTTGTTGTTCAGTATTTTTTTGATCTATCGTACATCCTCCTAAAAGGATAAGTGTAAAGATAAAGAATAATCTTATAGCATATTTTTTCACGAATAATCACTCCATGAATGTTGCGTTATATTCCTCTTCAATAAATTTTATATTCACTGAACATTGTGTGGTGAAGTATAAAGAAAAGGCACTCTAAAGTGCCTGGATTATTAGTTTTTAAGCTCTAAATTTTTGGTGGTTGAAATAGCGCCGATATGATAATTATTTGCGTATTCAACTGAAGCAGTAAATTCTTTCGTTTTATCATTAGTCACATAGCCTGATATAGAGATAGTTTGAAAGTCTTTTGGTCCAAATTCATGATCTGTAATTGATACATCTAAGCCCTCTGTTTTTTTGAAATATTGAATGGTTTCTTCTGTTGCTTTATTAATGATTTCTTCATCGGTATTATTTTCATTATTACAGTCTCCTAAGGTAGTAATAATGAAAATGAAAACTAAATATAAAAACAATCTTTTATGCAACATAATTCTCCTCCAATCATTGGTTCCTAAATTAGGGATATATCAAATGTTGCAGAAGAGAAACTTTAAAATGTTTTAATAGGTTCAAATCAATCTAGGTTTTTAAGAATTATTTGAGGGGCTCCTTTTGAAAATAAAAATAGACACCTTATTGTTAGGTGCCCAAAAGTTTGATACATTGCTTCTAAATTTTTAACGTTAGAAGTTGAGCTTATTGAATATTGATCTTATCCTTTATATACATATGAAATAATTGGAATTAATACAAAGGGCCAACAAAAATATACTTTATTTTCATATTATTTTCAGTCATCATAACTAATACTTTCAACCCTATATTTATCTCTATAATTTATATCTGCAGTTATTTTACGATTTGGATTATTGGTTACATGACCCGATACAAAAATTACTCCAAAATCTGCAGGGCCGAATTCGACTTTTGTCACTGTAACATCTAGTTTTTTATCCTCTTTAAAATGTTGGATTGCGATCTTTGTCGCTTTTTCTTTTAATGCTATTTCTTCATTGTTCTCTTGTTTGTTCATATACATAAACCCTCCAATAAAAAATATAATTATAATTATTATTAATAAAAATCCCTTTTTTTTCAAAAAAATCACCCTCTCCTAATGATAAACTATATAATTAGAATAAACTATTTATTATAGGAGTGAAAGAATGAAAGAAAGTGCAGTTTTAGATCAAACTTATTATGATTTGGCAAAAGGAGCATATAGGAATGATTTAGGTAAAAATTATGAGATAAAGGATTATACAGATCAAAAAAAAGTTTTACAGACATGGAAAGTAGGAGAAACATTCCACGACAAACAAACCGGAATGGACGCAGTAGTCTTTGAACGAGATGTCGATGGGAAGAAGCAAGTTATGGTAGCTTTCCGAGGAACAGAAGGGGATAAAATTATAGAGAAAAACTCTTTAGGCATTCCGATGAAGCCAGGGGAAGGTATGAAGGATTTAAAAACAGATACTAATCATTTTGTATTACGAGAAGGTGTTCATGAACCAGCAGCACCTCCTGTAGCAGGGACTGAGAATGAAGGTTCAAAGAAATATTGGAATGAAGAGAATCAGCGCTGGGAAACACATAATCAATTCGAACAAGCTGAAAGGGTCATGAAACAAGTAACGGATACATACAAGGACAGGGATGATGTAGAGATATATACGACGGGTCATTCGTTAGGGGGAGCTTTAGCGGAGTATGCAGCGGCATCTAATGATAATGTAAGATGTATGTCATGGAATGCGCCGAGTGCAAAACATTTGTTACCGCCTGATTTACAAGAAAGAGCAAATAATGGTGAGTTTAATAATAGAATTGTAAGTGTTGTTCACGGAAATGATTCAATTGGCTATGGACCATTTGGTGCATATGAAAGTCATATAGGCTCTACTTATGCGGTAACCCCACCAATTTCGAAAGAAGAAATGTCAAAGCTATCATTACAGCAAAAGCTTGGGATGGATGTTACTCGATTTTTAAATTCGATAAGTGGCCCTGGTTATCATTATCAAACAGATCAGAACTTCCGGTTTGGAGAGAATGGATCTTTATCAAATAAATACTTGTTAAATGTAGACACGAATGAAAGAGTTTATGATTCACCAGGCGCGTTATTAGGCGGGGGAGAGATTCGTGTAGTGGTAGAGAATTTAGAACAAGCTGTAAGAGATATGAAGCGAAACGCGCAAGAATTTCAAGATAGAGTACCGAGGTTAATTTCTAATATGATGACATTATTAGAAACGGCTGAAAGTAGACGGGTAGAAGCTAAAGTAAATAATATACGTGCACATGTAGAGCATTTAAGTTTTTGGTACATACGAACAGCAACGGAAATTTCAGATTTTATTGAGAAGAAAGCCGAGGATTATAAGAAGACGGATCAACAATATTAAGGGAGAAGATTAAGATGCCGAGAATTTACTTAAATGAAGAAGCATTGAGCCAAGCTTTACAACAATTTGACCATATGATTCAAGATTTAAACCATAATAAAAGAGTGGTAAGTACTGTACATGATTTACTCTTATCAAGCTGGTCTCAACTTGGAGTAGGGAAAAAAGCCATTAGCGATTTAGAATCTTTTAAAAAAGATATTGAAAGAAGAATGGAAGAATTAGAGTCTGATAAAAGAGAGTTAAAGGGTGCGATTGATTTATTAAAAGCGCTAGATCAAAGTTATGATTACATGGGGCCTAAATATTAGATTACAAGAAGCACTCACAACGGTGCTTTTTGTGATTTAACTGGATTAAAGAATATTGTAGTAATTATTAAGGAATATGATCCAGATTCATAATATAGATTGAAAAAGTAATATATAGTTTTGAATCAAACTTGCAAATGATTATTTTTTATTTTACAATTTACTTACCGACCGGTAAGTAAAAATAAGTGAGGTACAGTATGACGAAGAATTTACAAACATCGCAGAACATTGTAGAGGCATCATTTAAACTTATGGCAGAACACGGCATTGAGAAGATGAGTCTTTCCATGATTGCGAAAGAGGTAGGTATTTCAAAACCGGCTATTTACTATCATTTTTCTTCTAAAGAAGCGTTAGTTGATTTTTTATTTGAAGAAATTTTTTCTGGGTATCATTTCGTGAATTATTTTGATAAAGAGCATTATACGAAAGAAAACTTTGCAGAAAAGTTAATTTCAGATGGTTTACATATGCTCTCTGAATATGAAGGGCAAGAAGGAATATTACGTGTTATAAATGAATTTATCGTAACTGCATCGCGAAATGAAAAGTATCAGAAACGCTTATTTGAAATACAAGAAGATTTCTTAAATGGTTTCTACGATTTATTGAAGAAGGGTGTGGAACTTGACGTTGTGTCACAACAGGCAACGGAAGAAAATGCTCATACGTTAGCGCTCGTAATCGATAATATGAGTAATTACATGCTCATGGGATTCCAGTTAAAGTATAAAGAAATTTGGATTCGAAATGTGAAAAACGTCATGAAGGAGGAGTAAAGATGAAAATGCAAAAAAACTGGTGGCTCGGTTTTCTTGGATTTATTGGGATTTATAAAATACCAGGTATGATTGAAGCTTTTCAAGCGGATGGAAGTTGGATGAAGTTAATCGGTTTCATTTGGTTACTTTGGTTCGGATATTTTATTCCTGAGAAGAAAGAAGATTAAATTTCAATTTTCTGTAAAGTTATGTAAAATGTAGATTAAGAGTATTCATATATTAGATTACTAGATTTGGAGTGGTTACATGGATCCATTGAAAAATGAAATTCACCCTGACATGGTCAAGGTGTGGAAAGTTCGTGCTGTAATTGAAGAAGGGATCGGTATACTCGTCATTTTAGCTTACCTTTTCCTCATGATAAAGTTTGATTGGTGGGCGTGGATTTTGTATGTAATGATTGGGCTGACAGTTGTGTTCGCACCATTTTCGTACTTCTTATTCCCGAAACTACGTCAACGTTATTACAGCTACCAACTAAATGAAGAAGAGCTTGAAATTCAGCATGGTCTTTTTGTCGTAAAGCGCGTATTAGTACCGATGATTCGTGTGCAGCACGTAACGATTGAACAAGGACCAATTATGAGAAAATATGGCTTAGCAGAATTACACATTTCAACAGCAGCAACTTCTCATAGCATCCCAGGCTTAACGATGTATGAAGCAGAAATGTTGAAAACGAAAATCGCAGAATTAGCGAAAGTGAGTGATGAGGATGTATAAGAGGCAGCATCCAATCACGATGTTATTAGAATTAAAAATAACAGATTTTATACCACTCATTATTTTCATGTTTAGCTTAAACGGAAAATTCCCGTTTTGGTATTTAATTCCCGCAGCATTTGGTTTACTCACCGTTTTTTCAGCATTTGAAAAATGGTATTACACAACATATTGGGTTGAAAATAACGTATTACATGTGAAAAAAGGTCTCTTCGTGAAAAAGGAGAGCTACTTAAATAAAGAACGTGTTCAAACGATTAATACAAGTTCTAACGTACTATATCAAATGCTCCGTTTAAAAAAAATTCAGATTGAAACAGCTGGTGGGGGCGATGAAGCAGAAGTTAGCTTAGCTGGTATTACGGCAGAAGAAGCGGCGGAGCTTATTACTTTGCTAAATGAGCCAACTCCAGAAGTGAAAGCAGAAGGAACGTTAGACGAAGCAACAGAAAATGTAGTAGAAAAAGAAATTGTTACAGAAGAAAAACAAGCGACAGAATATAAATTAACTTGGAAAGAGATTTTATTAGCATCTGTTACATCTGGTCAATTTGGACTATTATTCTCTTTAATCTTTTTCGTTTATCACCAAGTAGATGAGTACATTCCGAAATGGATAGAGAATGGCGTAAAGTCGTATGTAATGGAACATGATATATATGGCTGGATTTTCATGGTAGCCATGTTACTCGTTCTTTCTTGGATTATATCTACAATCGGTTACGCGTTAAAACATGGCGATTTCACAGTGAATCGAAGAAATGACGAAGTCCGCATTTCGCAAGGATTGCTTGAGAAAAAAGAGCTCGTACTAAAATTGCATCGTATTCAAGGTATTACGATAAAAGAAAGTATTTTACGCCAACCATTCGGTTATTGTGCTGTGCAAGTAGAAGTCATTCAAAGTAAAGGAATGAGTGACGAAAAAGAAAAGGTTACACTGCACCCAATCATTCGAAAAGATCGAGTACAACAGTTACTCGCCCATTTACAATTACCATACGAACTGAATGCAAACATTATTGCATTACCAAAAGCAGCATTACGCCGCTATCTCATTGATAGTTTCATTTTCTTCGCAATGCTAGCAATCCCGTTTATTGGAATAAGTATATACTCTGAAAAGCACTTCATCATGTGGGCATTAATTCCGCTCGCGATCCTCATCTTTACACTTGGATACGCAACATTTAAAACAAATGGTTACAGTGTTAACGGAGAACAAATTACACTTGTCTATCGTAGCGTCAGAAAATATACAGGACTTATTAGAAGAAGACATGTCCAATCAATGGAGAAGACACAATCATATTTCCAGCGCCGAGCGGATTTATGTACGTATAAGTTTTCTAGTGCATCATCTAGTTATAAAATAGAGCATACGAGAGTAGAAGATGCGGAGAGAATGCAGAATTGGTATAAGAAGAAGTTAAGTGAGAAATAACTTGAGAAAGCTTGCCTATTATGAAGGGCAAGCTTTTTTGTTATAGGGAAAAGAGTCGTTTAATCCATATATTAGTACAACTACAGCACACATGTATCAATACGTATGCAAAAAGGAGTATGCTTCTGTTTTAGGAAAATATGTGGAATTTTTGATATAAATGGTATACTAAAATACAAATAGTATTAGGAGGTTATATATGATAAGTCAGTTGAAAAGAGAAGCACTTGATGCATTAAAAGGAAGATGGGGATTAGCGGTAGGGGCAACTTTATTAATTGGAATCCTTATTGGAGCTGTTGAAATGCTAACAACAGGTATTTTCTCGATATTTTGGGGTTGGGAAGAGGCAAGTGATTCACTTACAGTAAGTATTATAGTAATGCTTGTTATTGGTCCATTAACAATAGGTGCCTATTATCTTGTTTTAAATGCAATTCGTGGGACTGATGCTCGCATTGGTCATATATTTAGATGGTTTAGCGATGGAAGTAAGTTGATGAAGTCGTTTTTAACATATTTACTAATGTATGTATACTTGACTCTATGGACATTACTTCTTATTATTCCAGGTATTATTAAATCATTTTCTTATTCTATGACATATTTTATTTTGAATGATCATCCAGAATATACAGCGAATCAAGCGATTACTGAGAGTCGTCATATGATGAATGGACATAAAATGGATTACTTTTTACTATGCTTAAGTTTCTTAGGCTGGTTCATATTAAGTATTCTTACTATAGGAATCGGTTTCTTATGGTTAGCACCGTATTTCTACGCGACATCAGCCGCATTTTATGAAGAGATTTCAAAAGAATATTATAAAAAAGAAGGCACTACTTTCTAATAACCACCTATCCCCTAAAGAATATAGGGCACAGATAGTTTAGATGTTCTGTTTAGGGGGGATTTCAGGATAAGGTATAGGTTTTTATATAAAAATTATGCCCTCTATGTTTTAGCATAGAGGGCTATTTTTTTGTGAAAGTAATGAATAATATATGTGAAACAAAAAAAGTGAGGTGAATGAGAGTGAGCAAATTTTTAATACCGTATTCGTTTTCTATATTAAGTTTCTTTATTTCAGTAACGGCACTTGATTTATATGATAGGATGGGAAACAATAGTGAGCTGGTTTCGCCGAACATAATCGGTAAGATAATTCAATCTACTGCGCAAATGGGAGTCCTTACATTATATTTCGGAGTACCTATCATTTTAGGTGGCTGTCTACTTGGTGAGCTATTGTTTAGAGGTATCATTTTACGATTTAAACTAAGCTATATTCTATCTTTATTATTATATTTACTTTTAGCTTTTAGTATTGTTTCTGTAACGATTGGAATTCCAACTACATATGAGGATTCTAATACTACTTTCATGGTAATAACTATGATTTGCGCTGTTACATTCTTTATGGGCCGGAATATATGGGAGAAAAAAGAAATGAATAATGGAGTAACAGAATGAAATATACATGTCCGTGCTGCGGGTATAGAACAATAGAAGAAGAACCACCAGGTACATATGAAATTTGTAATATATGTTACTGGGAAGATGATGAGGTACAGTTTAACGATCCTGACTTTGAAGGCGGGGCAAATGAAGTCTCGTTAAGACAAGCACAGAAAAACTTCATTGCATTTGGTGCTTGCGAGGAATGTTTTGTGAAATCAGTTAGAAAGCCGACTAGCGAAGATGTGAAGGATACTAGTTGGAAGCAAATTAGTTAAATAGATTTAAATAAAAATGTTATTACTCGATGTAACAAGAGTAATAACATTTTTTTATGTAATGATGAAAGAATTAACGGCGTCTTATAAGGTAAAATAATAAAGATGATAACGTAATAGGTAGGCCTGTTTCCAAAAAGGCTTCTAAATTAAAGGATAGAAAATATCGGTCGTTAAACAACATAAAGAAGAAATGATTGTAGGAAATACCTAACACTATAAATAAAGGAATACCGATTTTTAATTCGTGACTTCCTTTTATTTTTCTATAACAAAATTCGCCTATTAAACAACCGATAAGAACAGGAATACTTCCAAGAATTGAAAGCATAATAATAGATACCCAAATCGGCCCCCATGAATCCGCATAATTTGGAACGCTTGTATACTGTAAAACATTCACAATGATAGAAAAAAACAATAAGCATATTAAATAACTAATAGAAAATTTTTTCAATGGAATCATCCTTATAAAATTTCACTTTATTTTTATGAAAATATAAACCTCTTTAAATTATAGATTAGATGTATAAGGATAATCAATTTTTATACATTTCGTGTTTATGGATATATTTTCAATAAATACAAAAGTATAGATGTATAGTCAGCTTTGTGTGTTTAATGTTATCATATTGAATGATATGGAAATTTTTAATAGAATAAGTAACTAAAAATTCAAAGGTAATGAAGCTTTTGTTGTATAAAGAAAATACTTAGTAGTAATCAACAATATTAAAAATAAGATTCGTATTTATATAAATTTAGTAGAAATGGGGTTTTAAAAAGGAATGAGTATAAGCATAACGCGGCAAAAGATTTTGGCGGCCGCTTCTCAAATTGTGCAATGTAAAGGGGTTGCTAAATTAACCTTAGAAGCAGTGGCAAAAGAGGCGGGTGTAAGTAAAGGTGGATTATTGTATCACTTTTCAAATAAAGAAGCTTTAATAGAAGGTATGATAGTCAGAGGGGTAGAGGATTATGAGGGAGCCATTTACAATAAAGTAGCGGAAGACGCAGAGAAGAAAGGGAGATGGGTTCGCTCTTTTGTAGAGGAAAGATTAAATAATGAGAGAAGAACAGAAGAGTTATCTAGTAGTATGATGGCAGCATTCATGTTAAAACCTGAATTACTTGAGCCATTACAACAATCATTTCAGCAACTGCAAAAGAATATAGAAAATGATGAGATAGATTCAGTTTGTGCAACAATTATTAGATTAGCAGCAGATGGATTATGGTATTCGGAATATTTAGGGGTTGGAAGACTAAGCCCCGAGTTAAGAGAAAAAGTGATTCAAGCTCTTATTGGAAATTCATATAAATAGAATATATGAACTATATAATGTGAAAATAATTCACCGTTGCTTCTTTAATGTAGTGGTGAATTGTTTTTTTTATTAGAAAAATAGAACAATTTTATAGAGTATTGAATTATAACCGTCCAGACGGTATAGTAATATTTGGTTTAAGAGGAAAATGAAACAAAAAAAGAATAAAAGATATTTTTAGCACACTATTCGAAAGGATAGGCCGCAAAGCTTAGAGTCTACGGTAATACATATTGGTTACTAAGATCGTCTGGTTGCACATTTTTGATGCAACCGGACGGTCTTTTTTTGTTATATAAATATAAAAAATAGGAGGGAACTATGCAAATGAAAAGTACTAAAAGGCATATTTCAATGGTTTCATTAGTTTTTCTAGTATTATTTTCAGTGCTGAATGTGTGGGCTCCAGTTATTCAAGCTGCTGTGATGAAAAGTCCAGTGGACGAAATTAATATTTCCCGTACTGATGGCACGACATCTGAACCGTATCAAGCCTCAGATGGTATGAAAGTAGAAGTGAAGTGGTCAGCTAAAGAAAAAATAAAAAGTGGAGATCAATTCACAATTGATATGCCAAAAGAGTTTCGAAAAGACCTTATGAATATGAATTTTCCTTTAAAAGATGCTGAAGGAAAAACAGTTGGTACATGTGAGATGAAAAAGGGTCTATTAACGTGTACTATGGGTGATTACGTAGAAGGAAAGAATAACATTAAAGGTTCTTTATTCGTAGAATTCTACTTTGGTTTAGAAGCATATGATGGTGTTAAAGAAATTCCATTAGAATTTAACGTTGATGGTCAAATCGTTAATAAAGAAGTAAATGTAAGTAATACGACAGAGAGACCGAAGCCACAGCCCAATACAGATAATCTATTGAAATGGGGTTCTTATAATCAAGAAGATCCTTCGATTGCTGATTGGCTTGTATATGTAAATGCAACTGGAACAGAAATGCAAGATCTTAAATTAACAGATACATTAGGACCTGGGCATGAGTTAATTACAGACAGCGTAGTATTAGAAGAGGCTGTATTTGAAGATGGTTATGCACCAACAAATATTAAGCCAGCAGATTTATCTAACATTAAAATAAATGCAACGAAGACTGGATTTACAATTGAGTTTCCAGACAGTTCAAAAGGCTATATTTTAAGATATAAAACAAAGGTTACAAATCCTGCTGCGAAGCCTCATAAAAATACTGTGAAATTAGAAGGTAAAAATATTAAAACTGAAGAAAAAGTAGGACAAGTATTTGTAAGTGGTGGGGGAGGATCCGGTTCAGGTGACAATAATCCACCTAGCATTGAAAAAAATATAGTTGATGAGAATGGCAAGCTTGTAGAGAATGAGCAGTTAACACGAATGGATCAAGTTATTCAATACCAAGTTGGTACACATATACCGAACGATCCTCCTAAATACACATCTATGGTAATTAGTGATGATTTAGAAGATATTTTAGAAGTATTAGAGGCAAAGGTGTATGATCAAAATGGCCAAGATATTACTTCTAAAGGAACGTTAAATATAGATAAACAAAGAAGTGAAGTAACATTTACATTTGGTGAGAGTTTTGACTATAAGTCATATGAAGACCAGATAATTAACCTTAGTATTAAGGCGAAAATTAAAAATAATGCAGACTTATCTTCTTACGTAGATAAGAAGATTCCTAATAAAGCGGAATTACATTTTGATGATAAAACATTAACATCAAAAGAAGTAACTATTACGCCGCCTGAAGCTCCAAAAGATGGTACAGTATCGCTTCATAAAATAGATTCTGAGAATCCGAACAAAGGGTTAAAAGGTGCCGAATTTGAAGTTCGAAATAGTGCAAATGAAGTTGTTGTAAAACTGAAAACGGACGAAAAAGGTTTTTCAGTACCTCAAACTTTAGCTCCTGGGACGTATAAAGTTTATGAAACAGTAGCACCAGAAGGATATCAAAAATTAACAAGCCCAGTAGAGGTTACACTTCAAGCTGGAGAAACAAAAACAATTGAAATTAAAAATACTATGCAAAAGGGTCAAATTGAAGTAAAGAAAATTGATTCGGAAAATGGTGAAAAACCATTAGCAAATGCAGAGTTTGATATAGTAAAAGACGGTGTAGTAGTCGAACATATTGTTACAGATAAAGATGGTAAGGCAATCTCTAAACCGTTAGCACCAGGAAAATATATTTTAAAAGAAACAAAAGCACCTGAAGGCTACCAATTAAAAGAAACAGAGTTCGAAGTAAATGTAACAGGGGACGGCATATTCCCAATACAAGTGGAAAATGCAATGGTAGACAAAGGTAATATAGAAATTACAAAAGTGGACAAAGAAAACGGGGCAGTATTAGCCGGTGTCGAATTTGAAGTCCAAGATGAGAAAGATGACGTAGTAAGAAAAGTAGTAACAGATAAAGATGGAAAAGCAAACGTTTCAGATCTATCAGTAGGAAAGTACAAATTAGTAGAGACGAAAAGCTTACCAGGTTACAAAAATCTAGCAGAACCAGTACGATTTGAAATTACAAAAGGTATGACAAAAGCTTTAATAATAAAAGTAGAAAATGAGCAGTTAGACAAAGGCTCAGTAGAAATTACAAAAATAGATAAAGATAGTCAAAAAGTATTAGAAGGCGTAGTCTTCGAAGTGCAAGATGAGCAAGGAAAAGTAGTAACAGAAGTAAAAACAGATAAAGATGGTAAAGCAAAAATCTCAGATTTATCAGTAGGAAAGTACAAATTAGTAGAGACGAAAAGTTTACCTGGCTACAAAAAGCTAACAGAACCAGTATCATTCGAAATTACAAAAGGTATGATAACAGTCCTATCATTGAAAGTAGAAAATGAACAGTTAGATAAAGGTTCAGTAGAAATTACAAAAGTAGATAAAGACAACAAAAAAGCATTAAAAGGCGTAGTCTTTGAAGTGCAAGATGAAGCTGGAACAGTAGTAAAGGAAGTAAAAACAGATAAAGATGGTAAAGCAAAAATCTCAGATCTATCAGTAGGAAAGTACAAATTAGTAGAGAAAGAAAGTTTACCAGGCTATAAGAAACTAACAGATCCAGTATTATTTGAAATTAAAAAAGGCATGACTGAAGTTCTATCATTAAAAATAGAAAATGAAATGGTAGATACGGGAAATGTAGAGATAACAAAGATAGATAAAGATAATAAAGCACCGTTAGCGGGAGTAACATTCATCGTCCAAGATGAAAAGGGGAATGAAGTTACAAAAGTAGTAACAGATAAAGATGGAAAAGCAAATGTTTCAGATTTACCTGTAGGAAAGTATGAATTAGTAGAGGTAGAAAGTTTACCTGGTTATAAAAAGCTAGAAAAACCAGTATCATTTGAAATCAAAAAAGGCATGACCGAGGTTCTATCATTAAAAGTAGAAAATGAAATGGTGGATACAGGGAATGTAGAGATAACAAAAATAGATAAAGATAGTAAAGCTCCATTAGAAAATGTTGTATTTGAAGTACGTGATTCAAAAGGAAAAGTAGTTGCGAAAGTAACGACGGATAAAGAAGGAAAAGCAAACGTTTCAGATTTACCTATTGGGAAGTATGAGTTGGTGGAAGTAGAAACACCGGCAGGATACAAACCACTAGAAAAGCCAGTTTCATTCGAAATTGAAAAGGGTAGAGTAACAGCGCTAAAGCTAACAGTAGAAAATGAATTAGTGGATACAGGAAATGTAGAAATTACAAAAGTAGATAAAGAAAATAAAGATGCTTTAGCTGATGCAGTATTTGAGATTCAAGATGCAGCAGGACAAGTAGTCGCTAAAATAACGACAGATAAAAAAGGACAAGCACAAGTTACTAATTTATCAGTCGGCACATACAAGTTAGTAGAAGTAAAAGCACCAAAAGGATATAAGCAATTGGTAGATCCGATTACTTTCCAAATTGAAAAAGGCATGACAAAATCTCTTGCTTTAACAGTAGAAAACGAAATGTTAGACAAGGGAAATGTGGAAGTAACAAAAGTAGATAAAGATAGTCAAAAAGTATTAGAAGGCGTAGTCTTCGAAGTTCAAGACGACAAAGGCAAAGTAGTAACAGAAGTAACGACAGATAAAGATGGAAAAGCAAACGTTTCAGATCTATCAGTAGGAAAATACAAATTAGTAGAGACGAAGAGCTTACCAGGTTACAAAAAATTAATAGAACCAGTATCATTCGAAATCAAAAAAGGTATGACGAAAGTTTTATCATTGAAAGTAGAGAACGAACAGTTAGATAAAGGTTCAGTAGAGATTACAAAAGTGGACAAAGAAAGTGGCGCAGTATTAGCGGGCGTAACATTCGAAGTGCAAGATGAAAAAGATAAAGTAGTAACAAAAGTAACGACAGATAAAGAAGGAAAAGCAAACGTTTCCGATTTATCAGTAGGGAAATATAAGCTAGTAGAGGTAGAAAGCTTACCAGGATATAAAAAATTAGCAAAACCAGTATCGTTTGAAATTAAAAAAGGCATGACAGAAGTCTTATCACTAAAAGTAGAGAATGAACAGTTAGATAAAGGTTCATTAGAAATTACAAAAGTGGACAAAGACAGCCAGAAGGCATTAGAAGGCGTAACATTCGAAGTGCAAGATGAAAAAGGCAAAGTAGTAACGAAAGTAACAACAGATAAAGAAGGAAAAGTAAAAATTTCAGATCTATCTGTAGGAAGTTACAAACTAGTAGAAGTAGAGAATTTACCAGGCTACAAAAAATTAACAGAGCCAGTATCATTCGAAATTAAAAAGGGTATGACAGAAGTCTTATCATTAAAAGTAGAGAATGAACAGTTAGACAAAGGTTCAGTAGAAATCACAAAAGTAGATAAAGATAGTCAAAAAGTATTAGCAGGCGTAGTCTTCGAAGTACAAGATGAGCAAGGCAAAGTAGTAACGGAAGTAAAAACAGATAAAAATGGTAAAGCAAAAATCTCAGACTTATCTGTAGGAAAGTACAAATTAGTAGAGAAAGAAAGCTTACCAGGTTACAAAAAATTAACAGAACCAGTATCGTTTGAAATCAAAAAAGGAATGACAGAAGTTCTATCATTAAAAATAGAAAATGAAATGGTAGATACGGGAAATGTAGAAATTACAAAAATAGATAAAGATAATAAGGCACCGTTAGCAGGTGTAGTCTTTGAAGTTCAAGACGACAAAGGCAAGGTAGTAACGAAAGTAACGACAGATAAAGCTGGAAAAGCAACAGTTTCAGATTTATCAGTAGGAAAGTACAAGCTAGTAGAAGTAGATAGTTTACCAGGCTACAAAAAATTAGAAAAGCCTGTACCATTTGAAATTAAAAAAGGTATGACAAAATCTTTAACGTTCACTGTAGAAAATGAAATGGTAGATACGGGGAATGTAGAAATCACAAAAATAGATAAAGACAGTAAAGCTCGATTAGAAAATGTTGTATTTGAAGTACGTGACTCAAAAGGAAAAGTAGTTGCAAAAGTAACAACGGATAAAGAAGGAAAAGCAAACGTTTCAGATTTATCTATTGGAAAGTATGAGTTAGTAGAAGTAGAAACACCGGCAGGATACAAGCCACTAGAAAAGCCAGTTTCATTCGAAATTGAAAAAGGTAGAGTTACAGCATTACAATTGACTGTAGAAAATGAATTAGTGGATACAGGAAATATAGAAATTACAAAAGTAGATAAAGAAAATAAAGATGCTTTAGCTGATGCAGTCTTTGAAATTCAAGATGCAGCAGGACAAGTAGTCGCTAAAATAACGACAGATAAAAAAGGACAAGCACAAGTTACTAATTTATCAGTTGGCACATACAAGTTAGTAGAAGTAAAAGCACCAAAAGGATATAAGCAATTGGTAGATCCGATTACTTTCCAAATTGAAAAAGGCATGACAAAATCTCTTGCTTTAACAGTAGAAAATGAAATGTTAGACAAGGGAAATGTAGAAGTAACAAAAGTAGATAAAGATAGCCAAAAAGTATTAGAAGGCGTAGTCTTCGAAGTACAAGATGAGCAAGGCAAAGTAGTAACAGAAGTAACGACAGATAAAGAAGGAAAAGCAAACGTTTCAGATCTATCAGTAGGAAAATACAAATTAGTAGAGACGAAGAGCTTACCAGGTTATAAGAAGTTAACGGAACCAGTATCATTCGAAATTAAAAAAGGTATGACAAAAGTCTTATCATTGAAAGTAGAGAATGAAAAGTTAGACAAAGGTTCAGTGGAGATTACAAAAATGGCCGCTGAAAGCAAGGAAGTCTTATCAGGAGCTGTGTTTGAAGTTCATGATGACAAGGGAAAAGTGGTAGTGAAAGTAACAACAGATAAAGATGGAAAGGCAAAAATCGCAGATCTATCTGTAGGTAACTACACACTAGTAGAAGTAGAAGCACCAAAAGGATATGAAAAATTAACTAATCCAATTCCATTTGAAATTACAAATGGAATGATAAATGCAGTTCAATTAGAAGTATTAAACAAATTGAATCATTTAGCACCACCAGGTCCAGAAACACCAGATCCAGAGATACCTGGAACACCGAATCCAGAAAAGCCTGGAACACCAGATCCAGAGATACCTGGAACACCGAATCCAGAAAAGCCTGAAAAAGAATTACCGAAGACAGGGCAGAAAATGCCTGTGGAACCATATATGGGAGCACTTCTTGTAATGATGAGTTTTGGGTTACTCGTATTAGGTAGAAAACAGCAGAGATAATAAAGGTGAAAAGGTATCCTCAAAGTATTTGAGGATACCTTTTTTAGCATAAAAAAAGCATCTAGCAAAAGAACTAGATGCAAATAAAAACACATGGGAAGACAAAATTCTTCCCGTTTCCCGTATGTAATTATATCAAAAAAATTATAAAAAACTAGCTATATTTAAAATATAATTTTAAAAAAAGTTATATACATAAATAATTGCAATACTCGCAGTTTTATCTTCCTGAAAAAGTTATTTCTTTAGTTCCGAATATTAAGACTAATGTTGATAAATCTTCAGATAATTAGAAATAATGTCCAAAAGGATATATAATATGGCTTAAGAAATAGTTTTAATGGATTACATATATTTCATTTGGTGTATTAATTGAATATCATAATTTTTAATTTTATTAAGCAAGAATCTCGGTTACTTATTGCATTTCTAACATAGGGTGAGAAAGAAAAATACAATAGTGTGGAGGTTTTTATAATGACGTTTGTTCTTAGTAAAATGAGTGGCTTTAGCATAGAAGAAAAGGTACATGAATTTGAATCTAAAGGGTTTCTTGAAATCTCAAATGAAATCTTTTTACAAGAGGAAGAGAATCATCGCTTATTAACACAAGCACAGTTAGATTATTATAATTTGGAAGATGATGCGTACGGTGAATGCCGTGCTAGATCTTATTCAAGGTATATAAAGTATGTTGATTCACCAGATTATATTTTAGATAATAGTAATGATTACTTCCAATCTAAAGAATATAACTATGATGATGGCGGGAAAGTTAGACAGTTTAATAGCATAAATGATAGCTTTTTATGTAATCCTTTAATTCAAAATATGGTGCGTTTCGATACTGAATTTGCATTTAAAACAAATATAATAGATACAAGTAAAGACTTAATTATAGGTTTACATCAAGTAAGATATAAAGCTACTAAAGAAAGACCATCTTTTAGTTCACCTATTTGGTTACATAAAGATGATGAACCAGTAGTGTTTTTACACCTTATGAATTTAAGTAATACAGCTATTGGTGGAGATAATTTAATAGCTAATTCTCCTCGGGAAATTAATCAGTTTATAAGTTTGAAGGAGCCGTTAGAAACTTTAGTATTTGGACAAAAGGTCTTCCATGCCGTAACGCCACTTGGAACAGAATGTAGTACGGAGGCTTTTCGTGATATTTTATTAGTAACATTTTCTTATAAGGAGACAAAATGAGAGAGAATAAAATAATTATGATTTCTGGAGCCAATAGCGGTATAGGTCATGCTTGTATAAAATACTTTTTAGAAAAATCATTTCATGTAATAGCGCTTGATATTAATAATAATAACTTAATAGATTATATGAAAACAGATATGCCTTTGAAAGTAGTGCAAATTGATTTAAGTAATAGCGAAGCGATTCATAATCTTTTTACTCAATTAGATTTAGAAAAGCTTTCTCCTGATATATTAATAAATGCAGCTGGTATTCGAGAGATAACACCTGTTTTACATTTATCCGATGATATGTTTAAAAAAGTAATTGATGTAAATTTAGTAGCCCCATTTATCCTTTCTAGGGAAGTAGCTAAGCGATGGTGTGAATCGAAAATAAAAGGTTGTATTGTGAATATAGCATCGGTTTCTGGATTAATGGCTGAACCAGAGCGAGCTGCTTATGTGGCATCAAAGCATGCCTTAATCGGATTGACTAAACAGATGGCTATGGAATTTGGGAAGCAAAATATAAGAGTAAATAGTATTTCTCCCGGTGTTATTAGAACTGAACTTACAGAAGAATACTTTAGTAATAAAGCCTTGATGTCTATGATAAAAAGTAATCAATCTTTAGATACTTGGGGGTTGCCGCAGGATATTGTTTCATGTATTGATTACTTGATTTCTGATCAGGCCCGCTTTATTACTGGTTCTAATTTTGTAATTGATGGTGGTTGGACTGCAGGGAAAAATTTGTAATTGAGTGTTTTTGAGGAAAAGCACCTGTCCTTTTTTAGGCTGGTGTTTTTCTCACTATAAACCGAGTTTTTATTGGAGGGGAATTAATTTGCTTCAAAAAAGTTTTAAGCAAGAGAAAACGGTACCGGCCTTAAAGATGATAGCATCAATGGTTATCTTTGGATCAGTTGGATTTTTTTCTGTTCAAACAAACTTACCTTCGTTTGAATTAGTGTTTGTAAGGTGTATTTTTGCGACAATATTTTTAAGTGTATGCTGGCTGCTTACAGGGCAATATAAACAAGATAAATGGGAACGAAAAGAAGTTATTCAAGTTTTAATATGTGGCTTTTTCTTAGTATTTAATTGGGTTTTCTTATTTAAAGCCTTTGAAAATATGTCAGTTACAATTGCTATCTCAGTTTATCATCTTGCACCAGTAATTGTACTGTTAATTGGAAGTATCGTCTTTAAAGAAAAATTAACATTAATATCTATCATTTCAATAGTTGTGTGTTTTGTGGGAGCTTTATTAATTGCTGGTATCGATGGAAGCTTCTCTTTCGGTTCATTAATGTCTTCAGGTATGATATGGGGATTTCTTGCAGCTCTCTTTTATGCATTTACAACTTTATTTGGTAAAGGGATTAACAAAATGAGTGCGTATGCAATGACATTTTTACAAACATTCTTGGGGATATTTCTTTTAATACCATTTATAGATTTAGATGCTTTTAGTGGCCTCACTCAAAGTAATTGGACATATATTATAGCTACTGGTTTTATTCACACAGGGATAGTGTATTATCTGTTTTTTGATAGTTTACGCCATTTATCTACAAAAACAATCTCAATATTAGTTTTTTTAGATCCGGCAGTGGCAATATTATTAGATACTGTACTTACTGGATTCCGTCCAACTTTAATGCAAATAACAGGAATTCTTTTTATTTTTATTGGCATGACTTTAACATTAAAAAAATCTAAAGATAAAAAACTGAGCCAAAAGGAAAAGCGAATTGAAAGCGATGCTAGTATATCTCAACAATAATGAAATATATTGTGTATAAAACGATAAACCTTGCATGAATCATGCAGGGTTTATTTGGTTCAATATAATTCATATTTATAATATGTAATTTTAAAAACTGAGGTATGTTTTTTAACATGCTTTTGATTCAACTATTTATATTTGACTATAAATTTACAAAATTGTATATAAAACCTTATTTTTTGATAATATATAAGTAATAAATTCCTAGAATTGGAGTGATGAGATGCAGCCGTTAGAAAGGGAGATTCATTCTAATATGCTGAAAGTGTGGAGGATTCACGCTTTAATTGGGGCGGCAGTTATACTAACAGTCGTAATTGCGTATTTCTTTTTTATGATTAACTTTAACTGGTGGGGCTGGTTGTTTGGACTATTAGTAACAGGAGCTATTATATTTATTCCACTTGATTATTTTGTGTTTCCAAATTTACGTCAGCGCTATTATAGTTACAGATTAAATGAAGAAGAGATTGAGACTCAAAAGGGAATGTTCGTTGTAAAACGCGTACTTATTCCGATGATCCGTGTGCAGCACGTAACGATTGAGCAAGGGCCGATTATGAGAAAGTATAATTTAGCAGAATTACACATTTCAACAGCCGCAACTTCTCATAGTATCCCAGGTTTAATGAAAGAAGAAGCAGAACAGCTGAAAAGACAAATTGGAGAACTTGCGAAAGTGAGTGATGAGGATGTATAAGAGGCAACATCCGATCACGATATTGTTAGGTATTAGGGTTGCGAGTTTGTTGCCTTTTATTTTGCTTGTTCTATTTCGCTCAGATGGTGAAGTGGAACCTTGGTATTTATTTCATCTTGTTCTCTTGGCCTTATTATTTATTATGGCTATTTTCTCAGCTATAAAATGGTATTTCAAGGTGTATTGGGTTGAAAATAATATTTTACATATAAAGCATGGTGTGTTTGTTAAGAAAGAAAGCTACTTAAATAAAGAACGTGTGCAAAATGTTAGTACATCTTCTAACATCATTTATCAAATACTTGGACTTACAAAATTAAATATAGAAGTTGCAGGCGGCGGTAGTGAGCCAGAAGTGATGTTAGCTGGTATTAAAGAAGATGAAGCGAAGGGACTAATTGCTTTATTACATAAAGAAAGAAGCGTTGTGGCTGAAGAGGTGCCTGCGGGAGAAGGTAGTAAGACAGTTTATCAGTTAACAGCGAAAGAAATTTTATTCGCATCTATTACATCTGGTAGATTTGGATTAGTGTTTTCTATGTTAGTAATCCTTTACACAGAGTTTAATCAATTTCTACCAGAATGGCTCATCAATAAAGTGGAAGCGTATGTGATGGATAACGGTGTATATGAATTAATCGTTATGGCCGCAATTTTAATGGCAATTTCTTGGATTATTTCAACAGCGGGCTATGCGTTAAAATATGCAAACTTTAAAATTGAGCGAAACGGAAATGAAATTCGAATCGTACAAGGGTTATTTGATAAGAAAGAGTTTGTGTTAAAATTACACCGCATTCAAGCAATTACTGTGAAAGAAGGAATACTTCGCCAGCCTATCGGGTATTGTTCTGTCGAAGTAGAAGTCATTCAAAGTATAGAATCCGCTGGGAATGAAGTGATGCTACATCCTTTTATGAAGAAAAAAAATGTGCAGCAGTTACTCGCATATTTACAGTTGCCGTATGAAATGGAGGAGGAAATCGTTCATTTACCGAAAGCGGCATTGCGCCGTTACATCATCATGGGCTGGATTACAAGTGCTGTGCTCGCTGTGCCAATTGCCGGTGCAAGTATATATTTTAAACAGTATATTGCATTGTTCACTCTTATCCCGCTATGTATCGCATTTACAATACTCGCATACGCTCGTTATACTAGCGGCGGTTATATGATGAAAGAAAACCAATTAACAATGGTATACAGAGGTCTTGCGAAATATACAGGAATCATGCGTAGAAGACATGTTCAAGCAGTGGGGTACAATCAATCGTATTTTCAAAAGAAAGACGAGTTATGTACAGCTGTCGTATCGGTAGCGGGGCATCGTTATAAAGTGAAGCACATGCGAAAAGAGGACACACTTCGTATATATAATTGGTACAAAGAAAAAGGAAACACCGGTGTGTAATGGTGTTTCCTTTTTGTTATTAAATGTATATCTTTAGTCGAATCGTTGATATATTTCAAGATGTGATAGATAAATTGAAAAAATCGTTGATATATTCAAAGATATGATAGATATATTCGAAAAATCGTTAATATAATTTCACGTACTGTCAGTGTTTTATCACTTTTTAATTAAACTAACACATCAAAAGTAGTCACAAAAGAAGGACGAGAGAAAATACTCTTTTGCTGTTCGGCATGTGGATGCGCCTGTGCCTGTGCTTGTCCTTCTGCTTGTGCAGGGCGTTTTTTATGAGCATTTTCGAATGAACGTGATTCTGTCCAGTCTTTAAAGTTTTGCTCTGTTTCCCACATCGTTAAGATGACATATGTATCGTTACTTAATGGGCGTAGAACACGGATCGCTTGGAATCCTGGTTCGTTTTCAATAAGGCCTGCGCGGTTTTTAAAGCGGTTTTCAAATACTGGGCGACCTTCGTCTGTGACAGAAATGTTGTTACAAACGATATAGCCAGATTGTCCTTTAAATTCACCGACAGCATCTAGTACGTCATACTGAAGTGAGCCTTCTACAGATTCTTCTGTATTTTCTTTATAAAACATATTTTTCTCATCATTTTTTGCAGTGAAATGTGATTGTTCTAGAGGTGTTTCGTATGAAATAATAGCCTTCACTTTAATGCCCCCTTAATAGTTTGTTTCTATTATATCAACTCTCTTAAAAAACTTCGAAGATTATATACATAAAGATACTTCTTTTTCAAATAATAAATGTACCATCATTTGGAAAGAAGGACGATGTATGAAGAAAGTAAAGTGGACTTTATTAGGCGGCGTCGCAACGTTTGTAGTAGCAATTGTACTCTATAAACTTATCGTGTTAGCTGGTGGCTATATGATGGATGAAAAGCAGCTCGTTTTCCACTCTTCATCACGTATTGTTGACCAGAAAGGAAAAGAAATTACGAAATTATACGTAGAAAATAGGGAACTCGTACCAGTCGAGCAAATTCCGAAGTATGTGCAGCAAGCGTTTGTTGCGGTGGAAGATTCTCGTTTTTATGAGCACCAAGGAATTGATTATCCGTCTATATTCCGGGCTCTTTATAAAGATACGTTAGCTGGAGAAAAGGTAGAGGGCGGTAGTACCATTACGCAGCAACTCGCTAAAAATGTCTTTTTAACTCGTGAAAAAACATTTACGCGCAAATTGAAGGAAGTCGCAATCTCTCTTCAATTAGAGCAAAAATATACGAAGCAACAAATTCTTGAAATGTATATGAATCATATTTATTTTGGTCATGGGGCTTACGGTATTCAAGCGGCAGCAAAGTTGTATTTTAATAAAAATGTTGAGGATTTAACGGTAGAGGAAGGGGCAATGCTTGCAGGCCTTCCGAAGTCACCAAACGGATATTCACCGTACTACTCTGCAGAGAAGAGTAAGGAACGCCGCGATCTCGTGTTGTCACTTATGCATAAACAAGGCTATTTGACTGCCGAAGAAAGCGTTCGCTATCAAGGAAAGACAATTGCTCTTTATAAAAACTTAGATGAGAATGAGCTTGCATATATGCCGTATATTGATATGGTCATAGATGAAGCCGCTCGTTTATACGGGTTGTCTCATCAAGAAGTACTTCGTGGAGGATATACGTTTGTCGTACCTATGGATGAAAAAATTCAAAAGGTAGCGTATAACCAGTTTCAAGATGCAAGGAATTTTCCTGGGAAAGAAGAGGGGACTCAAGGTGCATTTTTATTAATGGATAATCGTACGGGAGGGATTAAAGCGGCGATTGGGGGAAGAAAGTACGTCCCGAGAGGATTTAATCGTGTTTTTGCCAAAAGGCAGCCCGGATCTGTTTTAAAACCACTTATCGTCTATGCACCGGCACTAGAAACGAAAAAGTATAATCCGTATTCTTTATTAACAAATGAAAGAAATTCTTTTGAAGGGTATGAACCTCGAAATTATAATCATGAGTATTCAAAAGAAATGACGATGTATGATGCGATTTTAGAGTCGGCAAACGTACCAGCAGTTTCTTTATTAAATGAGTTAGGGGTAGAAGAAGGAAAGCAGTATTTAGAAAAAGGAAATGTCCATATTGCAGATGCTGGTTTAAGTACAGCGCTTGGCGGATTGAAAAATGGCGTTTCAACATTTGATCTTGTAAAAATGTATCGTTCATTTTTAGCAAATGGAAATATTATTGAGCCGCACGTTATTGATAAAGTATTAAATAGACACGGTGCAATCATTGGGGAATCGCCAAAAGTAGAGACGAAAATCTTCTCGAAGCAGACAGCATGGTATATGACGAAAATGTTAGAAGGAGTTGTGAAGGAAGGAACAGCGAGAGTTGGTGTATATAACGGTGCGTTAGCTGGGAAAACAGGTACAACTTCATTGCCAAATGACGATAAGGGAGCAAGAGATATGTGGTTCGTCGGCTATACACCGAACTTAGTAGGCGCTGTTTGGATTGGTTATGACCGTACGGATAAGGAGCATCAGTTGCAAGGAGAAAGTGCATCTGCGACAAAATTATTTAAGAAAATTTTAACGAAGGCTAATGTAGAGCATAAAGAGAAGTTTATGAAACCTGAAGGTGTGGAAACAATCGGTGCTCCGATTCGGCTACGAAGAATTGAAGATGTAAAAATGAAACTATCATTTAGTCCTTTCGGTTTATTTAAAACAAAATTAAGCTGGACGCCACTTCCAGATAACAGAATTATGTACCGAATCTATAGAGTGGAGAACGGAATTCATACGCATGTTAGCACTGTAAACGGTGCTGGAGAATATGAGGAAAAGTTCGTTAACATATTTTCAAAACCGAGCTTTTACGTTGTACCATATAATACACAAACGAATCGCGAAGGAGAAAAGTCGAAAGTAGCTAAACCATAGTTTTTCTCTGTGTTATAATAAGAATGTTGTGAAAATAGTAAGCGTTTTTAAGAGTGTTTGTGTCAATTTAATGAACAACGTACATAATATTATGCATTTTGTTTTTACAAGCTGTATAGTAAAAAAAGATAAATATCGAACGTATTCGAAGCATTGGTAAGGAAGGGAGCAAGGGTCTTGGTAAGAACTATAAATGAGACATTTTTAAAAGCATGTAGGGGGGAACGTACCGATTATGTACCAGCATGGTATATGCGTCAAGCAGGTCGTTCACAGCCGGAATATAGAAAGATTAAAGAAAAGTATTCTTTATTTGAAATTACACACAATCCAGAGTTATGTGCTTACGTTACAAAATTGCCGGTTGATCAATATAACGTAGACGCAGCAATTCTTTATAAAGATATTATGTCACCACTACCTGCAATTGGTGTGGATGTAGAAATTAAATCAGGTATTGGCCCAGTTATTGATAATCCAATCCGTTCTTTACAAGACGTAGAAAAACTAGGGGAAATCAATCCAGAAGATGACGTACCGTACATACTAGATACAATTCGTTTATTAACGACAGAAATGTTAGACGTACCGTTAATCGGTTTTTCAGGAGCTCCATTTACATTAGCGAGCTATATGATTGAAGGCGGTCCATCTCGTAACTACCATAATACGAAAGCGTTCATGTATGCAGAGCCAAAAGCTTGGTTCGCTTTAATGGATAAACTAGCAGATATGGTTATTACATATTTAAAGGCGCAAATTAATGCAGGAGCAAAAGCAGTTCAAATTTTCGATTCTTGGGTTGGAACAGTAAATGTAGCAGATTATCGCGTATTTATTAAACCAGCAATGGAGCGTATTTTTGCAGAAGTTCGTAAGATGGGTGTACCGATGATTATGCACGGCGTAGGAGCTGCACACTTAGTGAATGAGTGGCACGACTTACCGCTTGATGTAGTCGGCTTAGACTGGCGCTTACCGATTGAAGAAGCACGTGCACGTGGCGTTCATAAGGCGGTACAAGGTAATATGGACCCTTCATTCTTACTTGCGCCATGGTCTGTTATTGAAGAACATGTAAAAGGTATTTTAGATCAAGGGATGGAACAGCCGGGTTATATCTTTAACTTAGGTCACGGTGTATTCCCAGAAGTAAATCCAGATACATTAAAACGTTTAACTACATTTATTCATGAATACTCTAAAGGGCAGTTAGCGAAGTAAAGGAGAATTGCTGTATGAAAAAGAAAATTGGTTTGCTTGTAATGGCATACGGAACGCCATATAAAGAAGAAGATATTGAACGTTACTATACACATATTCGTAGAGGAAGAAAGCCAAGTCCTGAAATGCTGGAAGATTTAACAGAGCGTTACCGTGCAATTGGTGGTATTTCTCCTTTAGCTACTATTACATTAGAGCAAGCTAAGAAGTTAGAGAAGCGTTTAAATGAAGTACAAGATGAAGTAGAGTACCATATGTATCTTGGCTTAAAACATATTGAACCGTTTATTGAAGATGCGGTGAAAGATATGCATAACGACGGAATACAAGATGCAATCGCACTTGTTCTTGCACCTCACTATTCTACTTTTAGCGTGAAATCATACGTTGGACGAGCACAAGAAGAAGCTGAGAAACTTGGAAACTTAACAATTCACCGTATTGATAGCTGGTATAAAGAGCCGAAATTCATCCAGTACTGGGTCGATGCAGTGAAAGGTATATATAACGGCATGTCAGACGCAGAGCGTGAAAAAGCAGTACTAATCGTATCTGCACACAGCCTACCAGAGAAAATTATTGCAATGGGCGATCCATATCCAGATCAATTAAATGAAACAGCTGATTACATCGCGCGTGGCGCTGAAGTAGCAAACTATGCGGTAGGCTGGCAAAGTGCAGGAAACACACCAGATCCTTGGATTGGTCCAGATGTACAAGATTTAACGAGAGAACTAAATGAAAAGCACGGTTATACTTCATTCGTATATGCACCAGTTGGATTTGTTGCGGAACATTTAGAAGTTTTATATGACAACGACTTTGAGTGTAAAGTTGTAACGGATGAAATTGGCGCGAAATATTATCGTCCAGAAATGCCAAATGCATCGGACGCATTTATTGATTGCTTAACAGATGTTGTATTAAAGAAAAAAGAATCTGTACTGTAAGAAGAAAGGGGGAGCCTGCTTGAGGAAAAAAGTTGTGATCGTCGGCGGAGGCATCACTGGATTAACAACAATGTATAATTTACAAAAAAATATTCATGAAAAAAACTTGCCGATTGATACATTACTTATAGAAGCATCGGGTAAACTTGGCGGAAAAATTCAAACCGTTCGAAAAGATGGATTTACAATTGAACGCGGACCGGATTCTTTCTTAGCACGAAAAGAAAGTGCAGCTAGATTAGTGAAAGAATTAGGTCTTGGCGATGAACTTGTAAATAATCAAGCCGGTCAATCATTTATCCTCGTAAACAATCGGTTACATAAAATGCCGAGCGGATCAATGATGGGAATTCCAACGCAAATTACGCCGTTTCTATTTTCCGGGCTGTTCTCCCCAATTGGTAAATTAAGAGCTGGTTTTGATCTATTAATGCCGAGGTCAAAGCCAGTATCTGACCAATCACTCGGACAATTTTTCAGACATCGCCTCGGAAACGAAGTGGTTGAAAACTTAATAGAACCGTTACTATCAGGTATTTATGCAGGGGATATTGATGAAATGAGCTTAATGTCAACATTCCCGCAAATGTATCAAATTGAGCAGAAACATCGCAGTATTTCACTCGGTATGCGTACGCTCGCTCCGAAAGAAGAGAAAGCTGAACCGAAAAAAGGAATCTTCCAAACAGTGAAAACAGGTTTAGAATCTATCGTAAAATCTCTCGAAGCAAAGATGCATGAAGGTACGATAATAAAGGGAACTCGCATTGAAAAAGTTGCAAAACAGGGTAATGGTTATACGATTACTCTTAGTAACGGAAAAGAAATAGAAGCGGACGCCATCGTAGTGGCAACTTCGCATAAAGTATTGCCGTCCATGTTTGCTCAGTACAAGCAGTTTCGTTTCTTCCGTAATATTCCATCCACATCCGTTGCGAATGTCGCACTTGCTTTCCAAAAGTCCGCAATCCAGCGCGATATTAATGGTACAGGATTTGTCGTATCACGAAATAGCGATTACACCATTACAGCATGTACGTGGACGCATAAAAAATGGCCACATACAACGCCAGAAGGAAAAACACTCCTTCGCTGTTACGTTGGACGTGCTGGTGATGAAGCGGTTGTAGAACAAACTGAAGAAGAACTCGTTCAGCTCGTACTAGAAGATTTACGAAAGACGATGGATATTACAGAGGATCCAGAGTTTACAATCGTAAGTCGCTGGAAAGAAGCGATGCCTCAATATACTGTAGGCCATAACGAGCGAATGAAAAAGCTCACAACATTTATGGAGAAAGAGTTGCCTGGTATATACTTGGCAGGTAGTTCCTATGCTGGTGCTGGACTTCCAGATTGTATTAATCAAGGTGAGGAAGCTGCAAAGCGTGTATTATCTCATTTGGAGAAAGTAATAGATGCTGAATTAATCGCACAATAAACGAAACGCCTTCAATTATATTGAAGGCGTTTCGTTTATTGTATAAAATACTTATTCGCCAATAAACATATATAAGTTATTTGGCTTTATAACGGCATCTCCTGCATAAATAACCCACTCTGTTAAGTTATCAAAATCTAAATGATAACTATTTCCTTCACTCATATCTTCTATAAAATATGGTTCATTAATGAGTATTCCTTGAATGAAATCTTCCGTAATGTTTTGCATTTCAAACCACATATGTTCACTTTTTCCTTCTTCGTAGGAGACACCAAACTTAGCAAGGAAACGAAAATCTTCATTTGATTGTTCAATGTGAAAAATGTTGCTGAAATACCCGAAAGTATTTTTCGCATTGTAAGCCATACGAGCCGTTTCACTATTTGTTTTATAGAACATGAGCCCTGTAGCTTCCTCGTGTTCTTTGAAAAAACTTTCAATATATTCTTCTGAAGTATTAAATTTGAATAAGAGAACGGATGGAGATTGATGGTATTCATCTCGGGCATCCATTCCGCCTAAGAATGTATTTTGTGCATTTATTGGTTGTAGTTTCACTTCTTCATCCTCGATTGAAGATAATTGGTCCATACTCGTTTTATGCCCTATATAAGATAATCCTTTTTCCCACGGAACAGCGACTGTATGTATAGAACCTTGCTGACTATGCGCGATAACGATAGGCTCATTCATAGGGACTTGTCCATTCTCAACGGCATTATTAGCAAATGTTTGAAAGAGATCGCCAATGCCGTAGTAGGAAGAAATGCGATTTGGAATAATTAACTCTATTTCAGTTACGCCTGCTCTTAAAAGACCATGTGTATGAAACCAATATTGCGTAGGCTCATCATCTTTATCGTCTTCATAAACAGAATGAATAACGTACAAGTCAGGAATGTCAGGTAATAATTCATTTTCAACGTGATATTCAATATAGCTTCTAGATATCACTTTCATTGCTGCACTTGAATCGATTACAAATAACAAATCTGGGGCGAGATTCCATAAGAACTGTAACTGCTGGAAAAAGCAGTCCAGTACATCGCCTACAAATAGCGTACGAGTGAAAATTTCAGTGCCGAAAGCTGCATCTTCAAAATTACGATCTACGATTGTAGCATCTTGTCTATTGTACATTTTATATCCTTCTGGATCGTTCGGTTCATCAATATGCAGTTCATACGGTATGACTGTTTCACCCATATGTAATTCAACAATAAGGCTTGTCTCATCACTATAAACAATTTTTAACTCATCAACTTTAGTAGCGATAGTTTCTAGTCGCTGTTTTAACTGCTCAATTGTAATTCTAGTTGGTATAACGGCAATCATATCTGAAAAATGACGTTCTAATGTTCCATTCATAGCTGCGCGGTATGTTTCTGTTTGCACTTCCATCCAATCACTCCTATTCAAATGAATCCATTTTACATGCTAATTAAATGTCGATATTTTCTGTTTTCTCTCCCTAACATTATAGAGTGTATTTGTAGAAGGTGTAAAATTATTATTTTGTATTATAGTTTGAAAGCTTGTAAATTAAATAAATCTTTTGTAAAATTTGTCGAAAAATAGTTCTATATAACGAATCATTTGTTATGATAGAAATGCTGAGAAAATATGAAATAGGGAGAGGAAAATGGCTGTGAAGAAATTGTTAAGCGTCTTTTTATCATTCTTGCTATTGCTTTCATTTACTGGAACTTTAGCGCAAGCAGAAGAAACTGCTTCTATGTCAGTAGAAAAAGCAATTCAAGTATTTAAGCAGCAAGGGAAAACGAAGGGGATTGTGGAAGGATATATTGTTGGATATACGCAAAGTTCTTCTAAATATACGAAGGATCCAGCTAAGTTTGATGATACAAACGTAGCAATTGCAGATTCGCCAAACGAAACGAATCCAGACAAAATCATGCCCGTTCAGTTGCCAAAAGGTGATGTGAGAACGGCAGTGAATGTAAAAGATCACCCTGAAAATATCGGGAAGAAAGTTAGTTTGACTGGGACTCTTGAATTATATTTTAGTAACCCAGGTCTAAAATCAGTAACAGCTTATAAGTTTCAAGGTGAAGGACAAAATCGTGTTAGCGATGTAGTAGCTTCGCCGAACGGCGGAGAAGTTGCTAAAGGAACAGCGGTAACATTAACGACGAATACAGAAGGCGCAACAATCTACTATACGTTAGATGGCTCTAATCCTACTAATAAAACCGTTCGTTATAATGGACAAATTATAGTGAATGAAAATAGTGTAGTGAAAGCAATCGCAGAAAAAGAAGGACTTACTCCTTCAGCAATTTCGACATTTTCATTTATTATCGTAAATAATGAACAGGTTCGTATTCATGACATTCAAGGGAAATCACATATGTCTCCTTACAACGGGAAGAAAGTAAACAATGTGGAAGGCGTTGTCACAGCGCTTGATAAAAACGGCTTTTATATAGAAGATAATCAGCCAGATAATGATCCAGCTACTTCAGAAGGTATGTACGTATATAAAAAAGATGCGAATGTAGCAGTAGGAGATCTTATTCAAGTTGATGGAGTAGTAGAAGAATATGTTGGACCAGGATATGCAGAACGATTTGAAACAGACTTAACGACGACTGAAATTAAAGCGAGCCGCGTTGCTGTAATCGCAAAAGATCAATCTTTGCCAGCACCGATTGTACTTGGGGAAAACGGTGTGAAAATCCCGGACCAGATTATTGATAATGATGCATTTGGTTTATTTGATCCAAATGAAGATGCAATCGACTTCTATGAAAGTATAGAAGGTATGCGTGTTACGATGCCAACACCAAAAATTATTACACCTCAGAAAAACGGAAATTTATATGTAACAGTAAAAAATGGTGGAGATAAAATAGTAACACAATATGGCACACCTCTATTAGATGAAAATCAATTAAACCCAGAGCGCCTTTCTGTAAAAGTACCTCGCGATTATGTAGCAAAAGTAGGAGATACTTTTACTGGAGATATAACAGGGGTAGTAGGATATGATTACGGTTCTTTCCGTATTTCGCCAATAACAGAACTGCCAGCTGTAGTGGATGGTGGATTTAAGCAAGTAGGGGCAAATATTCAGCCACGTCTTGATAAGTTAACGGTTGCTACATATAACATTGAAAACTTCTCAGCGAATAAAAAAGAAACAACAGATGAAAAGGTAAAAGCGTTAGCGTATTCTATTAAATACAACTTAAAAATGCCAGATATTATCGGTGTAGAGGAAATGCAAGATAATAACGGATCAATTAATGACGGTACAACAGATGCGTCATTAAGCGCAAAACGTATCATTGATGCAGTTCTAGAAATTCGTGGACCGAAGTATGAGTATGTAGAAATCGCTCCAAACAATAATCAAGACGGAGGAGCACCAGGAGCGAATATTCGCGTCGGCTTCTTCTATAATCCATCACGCTTGAAATTAGCGACGGTACCAAAGTTACTTGATAAAAATGTTGTTCGTATTGGAGACGAAAATCCATTATTTGAAAGTACACGTAAACCGTTAGCGGCAGAATTTACGTTCCAAGGACAAAACATTGTTGTCGTTGCAAATCACTTAAACTCAAAACTAGGAGATGCAACGCCATTTGGAAAAGTGCAGCCGCTCGTATTAAAAAGTGAAGACAAACGAATTCAGTTAGCACAAGAAGTAAATCATTTCGTGCAAGGAATTCAGAAAAAGAATACGAATGCACCAGTTGTCGTGTTAGGTGATATGAACGATTTCGAGTTCTCTAAACCACTAAAAGCACTAGAGGGAACAATCTTAAAAGATATGTTAAACACAGTGCCGAAAGAGAATCGTTACACTTACATTCACGAAGGAAATGCACAAGTGTTAGATCATATTTTAGTAACAAACAACATCGCACCGCACACAATTGTAGATCCAGTGCACTTAAACTCAAACATAATGAAAGAGCACGGACGTGTAAGCGACCATGACCCAGTACTTGCTCAAATTGATTTGAAGAAAGCTTCTTAAAGAAAGGAACGCTTAGGTGACTAAGCGTTCTTTTTTTGCATCGTTATAGAATAGTATAAAGAGATTATTCCTTTTTTTGTAATCTAATGATAAAGTTGATTGAATATTTAGTTTTTAATAAGGGGGACAACAATGCAGTTACAAATAAATGGAAAGGTAATGAATCAGTTTGCAATTTTTTTTAGTACGATCATCATGCTTCAGTTTGTAGCTGATATAACAGGACTTACAAGCAATCTAGATATTACGTATAACTTAATACATACAGCAGCTTCTTATATAACATTTAGTTTGGCGGTTATTTTCACTTTAATAGGTGCAAGAAGAGAATTAAGTAAATATGCAATTGTTTCATTATGTTTAGTTGTAGGTATTAAAGCGATTTATTTTGTAGCGGTTGTTATTTTATGGGGGTTGGCAGGTACGCCATAAGCGAATAGTAAATAAACCCTAATTTCCAATATAGTAAGGAAATTAGGGTTTTATTATACTTGAAACGCTTTTCTACACCGCTCTCTTTTTTGCAGTCTTCTTTTATATTTTTTTCTATCCCGCTTTACTCCTTGTATATACATAAGTAAGCTAACGAAAAGGAAGAAAGCACATTGCGTCATTAAAATATATGGTGACATGCCTTGCAATGGTTGTTTCGGATCATATAAATGAAAAGGTGCTCCGCCTATTGAAGGAAGTATTGTATTTAGCAGGACGTACGGAATGGAGGCGGCTGCAAATGGAAAGAGAATTGCCATATAGTCTTTTTGTGACCATACAGATGCAGCAAGTCCTAAAAGGGCCATTAAACCTGCAAATAAAAAATTAATTCCGATATATACAGCAATGTAAGTGAGAGGCGCATCAAAATATAGGTTTGCGAACATTCCATCAGCATTTATGATGCCTGAACCAACAGTAGGTGTTCCGTCTGGAATGGTTAATTTGCAAAATAATAACGATAAGATGAATGGAAGTGTATAAAGAAATCCTCCGCAAAAAAATGTAACGATATATTTCGATACTGAATAAGGAAATATAGAAATCCCCTTACTCACAAACGGTTTAAAACCATCGGACTTATCCGAATTGTAACTTGTACTAAAGGGGAAACTCGCAATAACTGGCATTAATAATAAATAAACATCCATTTCATTGTCGCGAAATCCAATCCATTTTAAATCTGTTGATATAGGACCATTTGCCGCGTTTCCTAAATAACGAATTACATAATAATAGTGATAAATGCAAATAAGAACGAATCCACTAAGCATCATAATTAAAGAAATACGACTACAAAAAGCTTGCTTTATATTTAAACGAAGTGCACGCATCATGACTGAAAAAGCCTCCACTGTTTTGATAAACTTGTCTATTTTCTATATTACTATTAATTGTAAAGATTTTCTTGTTTTTTTATTTGATTATTTGAAAAAGAGGAATTTTGTTGTTGTGAAGTAAGGTTTAGCTGAAATTAATTTTTCTAAAATATGGTTGACAATTAAGTATTACATTTGTAATCTTAATTATAGATTACAAATGTAATACTTAGGAGTGAAACAGACGATGACAAATCAATTACCTAAAATATCTGAAGCGGAATTAGAAATTATGAAAGTACTTTGGTCGAGTTCTCCGCAAACAGCGAATGAAATTATAGAAGAACTGGAAGATGCAATGGACTGGAAACCGAAAACAATCCGCACATTAATTAATCGATTAGTGCAAAAGGAAGCCGTTTCTTACCATCAAGATAAAGGGCGTATGTACGCTTATTACCCGTTAGTATCACAAGATAATTATTTGCAAGTGGAAACGAAATCTTTACTAAAACGTTTTTGCGGTGCAGCGTTTAAGCCATTACTTGTTAATTTCTTAAAAGAGGAGAAATTATCTTCAGAAGATATTAATGAATTAAAACGCATTTTAGATGAGAAGACAGAGGAGAATAAGAGGAAGGATCGATAAAAATGATAAACACGCTTATAAATGTATACCTTCCTCATTTTTTTGATTGGCTTATAGAAACGTCACTTATGGCTAGCATATTAGTCGGATTTATTTTATGTATAAAAGTTCTATTTAGAAATAAATTAACCCCCCGGTGGCAATATATGCTGTGGATCGTATTAATGATAAGACTCCTTTTACCGTGGTCGCCAGATAGCTCTTATAGCATTTACTCATTACTTTCTTATAGTTCTAGCGTATCGGAAGTTATTCCAAAAAATATGCCGGCTACTGAGAATATAGTGAACATAGAAAGCGACCGAAAAGTGGAATTGGAATCAAATTCTAAAATGGTGACAAAAACTAGCGAACCGGAAGTAAAAGTCAGTTCGGAAAAACAGACTACATTTTCTTTATACAAACTTGCTTTGTATGTTTGGCTAGCTGGGGTAATTGTATTAGCAGCCATCACGTTTCTTACAAATAGACGTTTATATTCTTACATAAAGAAACAACCGGATATTACGGACGAACAGGTCACTACAGTGTTTAATCGCTGTAAGCAGTCTATGAAAATGAAGAAGGCAGTTTCATTACGTCTTGCAGGAAAGATTGCAAGTCCAACGGTTTTTAGTTTCTTTCGCCCGAAAGTATTACTATCAAAAAAACATATGAAAGTATTAAATGAACAACAATTACAATATATCTTTTACCATGAGTTAGCTCATATTAAGAGAAACGATGTAGCTGTAAATTGGATTATGTACAGTTTAATCCTATTAAATTGGTTCAATCCAATTCTTTGGTACGCCTATTTTTGTATGCGAGAAGATCAAGAATTAGCCTGTGATGCATATGCACTTACTTTTATAGATAAAGAGGAACAAATTGCATACGGTCATACAATTATTACCCTTTTAGAACACTATTCCTATCAAGTACCAAGCCTAGCAAATTTAAGTAGAAATAAACGAACACTAAAAAGGAGAATCATTATGATTAAAAAATTCCAAAAGAAATCGTATCGTCTTTCTTTACTTGGAGTTATTGTCATAGTTGCTATAGCATCCCTTTCTTTATTCAACGCACGTGCAACGGAAGGGAAAGAAAAACAAAAGGATAAAGTAGAGCAGTCAAAGGATGCTTTCCAACATGCTGTAGATATGCTGTTTGGTACAGAAGAAAATGCAAAAAAAGAATATAGGTATTCAGCAAGAGTGTATGAAAATAAGACAGATTATTTATATTTAGCTGAAAAGGCTTTAACAACAGATGAGTTCCAACAGTACATAAAATTGTATAAAGAAATTATTAATATACAGAAAAAAGGTGCTCCGAGAGATTCTGACTACGAGTCAATATTTTTTAGGGAAGAACGTTTAACAGAAGCTGATCGTGAAAAATTATATGCACTTTATGATCAATCAAAACCGTTTAATGACAAAGTGGAAGAATCTTTAAATTACACGGTAAAGGAAGCGCAGGAACATGTAGATTTTCAAATTAAGAAGCCAACTTACACAATTGAAGGCTACGATCTAAAGGATGAAAAGGTAAGTTGTTTTATTAAGAGAAGACCCGAGTTAATTATAGAATTAGAGTATACAAACGGAAAAGGAAACTATACAACTTATCAATCACAAGTATTTGGAGAAAGTAAAGATCCGTTCCATGCTTTATTTGTTGTAGAAGAAAATATTGAACAGTACGAATTAGAAGGTAATCAAATATTCTATGCGACTCATAACTCGGATAGGAATTTACAAGGTATGAAGATGATTGTTCCAGCAAAAGGGAAAAATCGTGCATACCAAATCGTTATTATTAATCATAGTTTAGAGAACCCAGGAGAAGCAGTATTCGATAAGAATGTAAATAAAGAAGAATTAGAGAAAATTATGCTTTCTATGTTGAAATAGCAAAAAGGTGTTCTTAAGATGTATATCTCTAGAACATCTTTTCCTTTTCTCTTTTCTTCTGATAAACTATGGAAAGTATGATATACACTGACTGAAATTTTTTTATACTGGAAATAATAAAAAGAGAACTTGTATAGAATGTAAGCGTGTGGTAATATCAAAGATGTACTGATTGACTATATTATCCAATTGGTCATTTTTGGAGGTGACAATGTGGCGATAGATCGAAAACGTTCTATTATTGAAGCTGCAACAAAGTCTTTTTCAGCGTTCGGTTATAAAGCAACAACGATGGATCAAGTAGCGAAGTTAGCGAATGTAGGAAAAGGAACGATTTATACTTTTTTCAAAAATAAAGAAGAGCTATTTGGTGAAATTATTTCTAATTTAATTACAGAAATGAAGCAAGTTGCAGAAAGTGCAATTCGTTCAGATGTTTCATTTTTTGAAAATGTACATAGAGCATTATATAGCATCTTGGAATTTAGAAAAGAACATCAGCTCATGATTAAATTAATTCAAGAAGAGCGCGATATGGGAACGAAAGAAGTACAAGAAGTGATGCAACAAGTTGATGTGGAAATCGTTTCTGTTATTCAATCGTATTTAAAGATTGCGATTGAAAAAGGTGAAATTAGCAAATGTGATCCAGAAATTACAGCATTTATTATGCTTCGTCTATATGTATCGCTTATTTTTGATTGGGAAAAAAATCACGAACCGCTAGAAAAAGAAAAAATTGCAGAGTTATTTGAACTTTATTTACTAAAAGGATTGTCAAACTAAGATAATCCTTTTAATTTTATAAAAAATGACCAAATGAACAATACGGTCATATATTTAAGTTAAGGGGGGATATAGAAAAATTATAATCATAATAAGAAAAAGTTGCATAGTAATAAATTCGGGGATAAGGCATATGTATGAACAAGTATAGCCTTTTTGTTTGGGTAAAAATGACTATATGAACATTTTGGTCATTTTATAAAAGGGGGAGAAATTATGAAAGGGAATCAGTTACTTCGGAAAGAGTTCACGGAAATTATAAAAAGTAAAAAAATATTAATTCCAATTATTGCGGTCTTATTCGTACCGATTTTATATGCAGGGATGTTTTTGTGGGCCTTTTGGGATCCGTATAAACAGTTAGATGACTTACCAGTTGCAGTAGTCAATTTAGATAAAGGCGCAGTATTTGATGGGAAATCAATTGAGGTAGGAAAAGGGCTCGTTGATAATTTAAAAGATAATAAAAGTTTTAAATGGGAGTTCGTAAGTGAAAAAGAAGCGAAGAAAGGAATGGAAGCTAGAAAGTATTACATGTTAGTGCGCATTCCAGATGACTTCTCAAGTAACGCTACAACGTTACTAAAAGACAATCCAAAGCCATTAAACTTAGAGTACATTCCAAACGAAAGCTTAAACTTCTTATCTTCACAAATTGGAGGAACAGCCATTGAAAAGATTAAAACTGAAGTATCAAGCACGTTAACGAAAACATATGCAGAGAAAATGTTTGATTCCATTCAAGACGTCTCAAAAGGATTAGCAGATGGGGCGGAAGGAGCAAATAAACTACACGACGGATCAAGTGAGCTGCATGATGGTTCAAGTAAAGTGACGGATGGCCTTCATACACTTCAAGGGAAATCTGGGGAGATGAAGGATGGAGTTCAGAAATTAGCAGATGGATCTAATAAATTAGTAGATGGATCAGGCAAAGTAACAAACGGTTTAAATGTGCTAAATAGTAAAACAGGTGAAATGCAGGTAGGTATCGGAAAATTAGTAGATGGGTCAGGCAAAGTAACAAATGGTTTAAATACGCTAAATAGTAAAACAGGTGAAATGCAGGTAGGTATCGGAAAATTAGTAGATGGGTCAGGCAAAGTAACAAATGGTTTAAATACACTAAATAGCAAAACAGGTGAAATGCAGATAGGTATAGGGAAATTAGTAGATGGGTCAGGCAAAGTAACAGATGGTTTACACGTATTAAATAGCAATGCAGGTATCGGAAAATTAGTAGATGGATCAGGCAAAGTAACAGATGGTTTACATGCATTAAATAGCAATGCAGGTATTGGGAAACTAGTAGATGGATCAGGCAAAGTAACAGATGGTTTACATGCATTAAATAGCAATGCAGGTATTGGGAAGTTAGTAGACGGATCGGGCAAAGTAACAGACGGTTTAAATACGTTAAATAGTAAAACGGGTGAGTTGCGTGATGGATCTGAGAAAGTGACCGGTGGCTTGAACAAATTAGTAAGTAAATCCGGTGAATTAAAAACAGGAACAACGGATCTATCAAATGGTATGGGAAAACTTGTTGAAGGGCAAAGCCAATTAGAGGAAGGTTCTCAAGCGATCCAAAAGGGATTGCAAGAGTTAAATAGTAACGTACAAAAGTCTGCTGCAGGCTTAGAGGAAATGCAGTCGAAAGTTCCTTCTATATTGAATACAGTAAATGAAAAAATAGATGGAGCTGGGGCGAATGTAAATCAGTTAAATGAACTTACACAATCAACAGCAGGAGATGCAAAAAATGCAGCACAAGAGGTAGCGAATTTACAAAAGCAAATTGAAAGTTTACCAAAAGAATATCAAGAGCAGTTACAGCCATTCGTAACAAGTGCTGTAAAAAGTACAGCGACAGTTCAGCAAAAAGCTGCCGGAGTAGCAGGTGGAACAAATAAATTAAATGAAGAAGTGAAACAATTAAAAGGTGAAATACATCAAACAACAAATGGGTTGCAAAAAAACTTACCAAATCCAGCAGGGATAAAAACTCTAGCAGGTGCTATTGAGAAACTAACGAGCGCACAAAATGAATTTGTTAGTAAGTTTCATGGATTTGGTGAGGGATTAGATAATGCAAAAATAGGTGCCGATAAATTAAAAGATGGATCAGTTCAATTAATTGATGGAGTAACGCAATTGCAAAGTGGCTCTGGAAAAGTGACAGCAGGATTAGGTCAATTATCTGCAGGAGTAAATCAATTAGCAGATGGGTCTGGTCAAGTAACAGGCGGTTTAGGAACATTATCTGTAGGAGTATCCAAATTAGCAGATGGGTCTGGTCAAGTAACAGGCGGTTTAGGGACATTATCTGTAGGTGTAACGAAATTAGCAGATGGCTCAAGCCAAGTAACAGGTGGTTTAGGAACATTATCTGCAGGAGTAAATCAATTAGCAGATGGGTCTGGTCAAGTAACAGGCGGTTTAGGTGCATTATCTGCAGGAGCAAATCAAATGGCAGGTGGTGTACATCAATTAGCAGATGGCTCAAGTCAAGTAACAGGCGGCCTAGGTCAATTATCTGCAGGAGCAAACCAAATGGCAGGTGGAGTAAATCAATTAGCAGATGGCTCGAGTAAAGTAACAGGCGGTTTAGGTACATTATCTGTAGGAGCAAATCAAATGTCAGGAGGAATAACACAATTAGTAGACGGTTCAAGCCAAGTAACAACTGGCTTAGGTACTCTAAATGGTGGTCTAAACCAAATGTCAACTGGCTCAACCCAGCTAATCGACGGTGTAAATAAACTAGCAGACGGCTCAGGAAAAGTAACTGATGGACTAGTGAAAGTAAACGATGGTTCAGGTGAACTTGCTGAGAAACTTGGGGAAGGGGCAGAGAAAACTGGGGAAGTAAAAGGGACAGATAAAACGTATGATATGTTTGCAAGTCCTGTAAAAGTGAAGACAGAGAAAATGGCGGAAGTTCCTAACTACGGAACTGGATTTACGCCGTATTTCTTATCACTCGGTTTATTTGTTGGGGCATTATTATTATCTATCGTATACCCATTACGCGATACAGTTGGAGTTCCGAAATCAGGATTTAGTTGGTTTATTAGTAAGTTCGGCGTGTTACTATCAGTCGGTATTATTCAAGCGATAGTAGCAGATGTTATATTACTGTTCGGATTGGGTGTAGAAGTACAAAGTATTCCATACTTCATACTCTTTAGTATCATTACAAGTTTAGCATTTATCGCATTAATTCAATGTTTAGTAACAGCATTCGGTGATGCAGGCCGTTTTATCGCCATCATCACATTAATTATGCAGCTTACAACGAGTGCCGGAACATTCCCGCTAGAATTGATTCCGAAGTTTTTACAACCATTCAATGCTTGGTTACCGATGACATACTCTGTATCAGGATTGAAAGCAGTCGTATCGAGTGGAGACTTTGACTTCATGTGGCAAAACATAGGAATGCTCATGATCTTTATCGTTGTATTATCACTTGGAACGATCGCTTCCTTAACTTTGATGCACAAACGACAATTTAAAAATGTTGCTGAAAATCAATCGGTTGAAGCGTAGATAAAAGCACCTTTTTGGTGCTTTTTTATTTTAATAGAGGGCACATCTTTTCCTTAGTTCATCTATAAATCTTTCTAAAAGCTATAGAAACGAAAGAAAAGGAATTACAACAATTTACAGAGAAACATAGGGTAGAGGAGTTGATATGATGAAAGGCAATCTTACTTATTATTTTATCGTAAATCCGCTAATAATCTTTCTTGTTTACGCCCTTTCACCTATATTGTTTGATAAAGAAGTATATACAAGTATGAAAGATGCATTTGGAATACTTACGTTCTATTATGTGTTAATGGGTGGATATTACTTTATTGATATTTTAAGTGAAAAGATAAAGAAAAAAAGTGATGGAGGATAACAAAATGACTGAAAGTGAAATGAAATTCCGCGATACGACCATTCGTAACTTTTTCGATAAAGAGGATCGTTTAAAATCGATTCCAGGTCAAAAGAAGAAAAAACTAGTATTGTTAGAGCATTTAGTTAGCAAGTTAAATGCTGAAAATCAATATACAGAAAAAGAAATTAATACATTCATAAAACAATATCATGATGATTTTTGTACAATTAGACGTGAATTTATTGTACATAGGTTTATGGATAGAGAGGATAATATGTACCGTATAAACGGGAGAGAAGTTTGGACGAAGTGGGAGGAGTTAAAATAATGAATCAGCGAGGGGATCCCCGCTGATTATAAGCCTGTGCTAGTCTTGCTGTTTCTTTGTAGTAAGTCTATGAACGCTTCAACATTCGAACTTGTAATGTATCCAAGCGTTATATATTCATCTTCATAGTAAAATATTATTTTTTTGTCAAAGATTCTTCTCTTCGTTTCTACGGATAATATTTTTTCATAATCAAATTCGGCAATGAATGTGTTTTTATATTGGCTAAAAAAGAGAAGTCTTCTATTAGTAGCAAGTAACATGCCACGATATGGGACTTTATGCGTAATCATATAGCCAGTAAGTGAACATTTTAAAGTAGATAAAATCTTTTCTTCTTTATGTAATAGTTGTTTTGCAGCTGTTAATATTGGATTCATTGCATACATTCCTTTTATTTTGATGTATGAATATTGTATCAAGAGTAAAAAGATTCTCAATATGTAATATTGCATATTGGGCGTTTTATAGTTTTAATATTATTTTTAAAAAGAAAAAGTACGAGGTGATTCAATGATACGGTTAGTAAAAGAGACTGATGCAGAAGCAATTATGAATATTAGAAAAGAAATTATATTATCGGAAACTACTACAAAATTTTTCATAGTATCCCCAAAGAAGTTACCGAATGATAGTAATGCAGAAAGAGAAAAGATACGGAAAAGTAATGAGAAAGGTAATCTTTATATCGTGTATGAAGTAGATAGGAAGGTAGTTGGATTTTTAATTTTCAACCGATATGAACTAGAACGGTTACAACACGCAGGCACAATGGGAATGGGGATTAAAGAGGCGTATTGTAATCAAGGCATCGGCACGAAATTAATTGAATTTCTTATTAGTTGGGCGAAAGGGCAGAAAGGTTTAGAGAAAATTTGCTTAGGTGTAGTTTCTGTTAATGATCGGGCAATTAAAGTGTACAAACGTATGGGTTTTGTAGAAGAAGGGAGACAACGAAAGCAAATAAAGTATGAAGATGGATCATATGGAGATGACGTATTGATGGGGTTTTATATTGAATAAAGGATATATGGTATTAAGAAAAGGAATGTACATAACGTAAATTTCTAAAAGTAGTATATTGCCCCTGCATTAACAGACTTTTTCCTATGTATAATATTAATATAGTAAAATCATAACAACCGATATTGCAGTTTCCAATAATATACTATATAATCAATTTAAGAAAACGTTTTCATGCAAAGGGGGAGAATTTCGTGTCGACTATAGAGGACGTGGCGAAATTAGCGGGGTTATCAAGGACAACGGTTTCTAGGGTGATTAATAATCATCCATATGTTTCAGATGAGAAGAAAAAAAGGGTTCAATTAGCAATGAAGCATTTAGGCTTCGTTCCTAATTCTGCGGCGAGAAGGCTTCGTAAACAAAAAACGGAAACAATTGCGGTGCTAGTTCCAAGGATTACAAATCCTTTCTTCAGTAGATTTATTGAAGCAATCGAGATTGCTGCTTCTGAACATAAATATAAACTGATTATTTGTCAAACAAGATATTTACCGGAAAAAGAGATGGAGTATTTACAATTATTATCTACGAAACAAGTAGATGGGATTATTCTATGTTCACTAGAAAATCCGTGGGAAGATGTAGAGCCATACTTACAGCACGGTCCAATCGTGTTGTGTAATGAATATATTGAGGAAGCAAATATTCCAACAGTGAAGTTTGATCATGCGCAAGGAGCATACATAGCTGCGAAGCATGTGTTAGATCAAGGATATCGTAATCTTATTTTTTGCCGTGGTAACGAAACCAAATTAGTTAGCCAGCAGCGAAAAATGGGCTTTTTACGTGCAATAACTGAGAAGAGCCGCCAAGTAGAAGCGATTGACTTTCTTGAAAACGCTTTCTCTTGGGAAGATGGAAAACGAATATTCCATGAAGTATTAAAGGACAAAAAAAATCCTACCGCGATTTTGGCAGGAGGCGATGAGGTAGCAGCTGGAATTATCTCAGAGGCGAAGCACCATAACTGGAGCATTCCAGAGGATCTCGCTGTTATCGGTTTTGATAATCAAATATTATCGCAGATTACAGAACCAGGTATTACGACAATTGAACAGCCAATTGATGAAATGGCCCGAAAAGTTGTCGATCTGATGATGGATAAAATCCATACGAAAAATTATCGAAAAAAAGAATTGTATGAGTTTGAACTGGAGCTCTTGGTGAAAGGTTCAACGATGAAGGATAAGATGTTATTAGCCTAGTAGACTATGTCTGCTAGGTTTTTTTATGTTCACAAACTACTATTCTTCGTGAACGCAATCGTCACATTTGTTATGGTATGCTTCGTGTTGCTCATCAATTTCTTTCCCACAGTGCGCACAAGTTTTCGTCGGTAAATTTCTGAAAAACTCCATTGGTTGATCGATCATGTCAATCCCTCCATTTCCATTTCTTACTATCATTGTATTAGTACAAAAAATAAAAGTCAACAACTGTTTTATAACAAAATTGAAAATTAATGAAAAAGTTTAGGAAATGGATTATAGTTAACAATGTAGGATGTAAGTAAAAAACTTTCTCAAGTACGGAGAAAAACTGCATTCCTACTCGGTTTTAGAAAGGATGGATACATATGAAAATGACTGTTGTCGGCTTTTGGGGCGGCTTTCCAGAAGCGGGAGAAGCAACGTCGGGGTATTTGTTTGAACACGATGGTTTTCGTTTACTTGTAGACTGTGGTAGTGGTGTACTAGCACAGCTTCAAAAATATATAACACCATCTCATATAGATGCAGTTGTACTGTCACACTATCATCACGATCATGTTGCGGACATTGGGGTATTGCAATATGCGAGATTAATTACGAGTGCGACAACAAGGCAACTACCGGAATTACCAATATACGGTCATACGTTTGACGAGAATGGATTCCATTCTTTAACACATGAACCACATACGAAAGGAATCGCGTACAATCCAGAAGAAACACTTCAAGTTGGACCGTTCTCGATTTCGTTCTTAAAAACTGTTCATCCTGTTACATGCTTTGCGATGCGTATTACAGCTGGAGATGATGCTGTAGTATACAGCGCTGATTCAAGTTATATTCCTGAATTCATTCCATTCACAAAAGATGCTGATCTTTTCATTTGTGAGTGTAATATGTATGCACATCAAGAGGCTGCAAAAGCAGGGCATATGAATAGTACAGAAGTAGCAAGTATTGCAAAAGATGCGAATGTAAAAGAACTTTTATTAACGCACTTACCGCATACAGGCAACCCATCTGATTTAGTAACAGAAGCAAAACAAATTTTCAGTGGCCATATTACGCTAGCGCATAGTGGCTACGTATGGAACTCATGAGGTGATACGATGTTATTTATTGATAATAAAGGAATTACAGATCCTAGAATAAACTTAGCGATCGAAGAATATTGTGTGAAGAATTTAGATATTAACGAAACATATTTACTGTTCTACATTAATGAGCCTTCGATTATCATTGGTAAAAATCAAAACACAGTAGAAGAAATTAATGCAGATTACGTAAAAGAAAAAGGTATTCATGTCGTTCGTCGTCTATCAGGCGGAGGCGCAGTATATCATGATTTAGGAAACTTAAACTTCAGTTTTATTACGAAAGATGATGGAGACAGTTTCAGCAACTTCAAAAAATTCACAGAGCCTGTAACGAAAGCGCTTAGTAAATTAGGTGTAAAGGCAGAACTAAGTGGTCGTAACGACATTTTAGCTGAAGGTAAAAAAATTTCAGGTAACGCGCAGTTCTCAACGAAAGGTCGTATGTTCAGCCACGGTACGTTACTATTTGACTCTGAAATCGATCACGTCGTATCAGCGTTAAAAGTAAAAATGGATAAGATTCAATCAAAAGGTATTAAATCAATCCGTAGCCGCGTCGCGAACATTACAGAGTTCCTAAACGAAGAAATGACGACAGAAGAGTTTAGACAACTTCTTCTAGAAACAATTTTCGAAGGAGAAACAGAAATCCCAACGTACGAATTAACAGAAAATGATTGGAAAGAGATCCATAAACTTTCTGAAGAACGTTACCAAAATTGGGATTGGAACTATGGAAAATCACCGAAGTTCAACTTACAACATTCACACCGCTTCCCAGTTGGACAAGTTGATGTTCGTCTTGAAGTGAAAAAAGGAACAGTAACAGAATGTAAAATTTACGGCGACTTCTTCGGTTCACTAGATGTTCATGATATTGAAGAGCGTCTAACAGGCGTTCAGTTCGATAAAGATGCATTCACTGCAGCTTTAGAAGGCGTAGATATCGCACGCTACTTCGGTAACATTACAACAGAAGATTTCTTACATTTATTCTTCTAAAAATGAGGGAGGCTGCCATAAAGGCAGCCTCTTTCTTTTTGTAGTTTTGTCGATATAATTCCATTTACCACAAAATGTATACTTACAGGACATCTGCCTCTTATAAAGGAATATATATATGAAAAGGAGGCGGATCGATATGAAAAGGGTCATACACATTGTAATATTGCTCGGATTCGTCATTGGGATTGCAGCGTGTAACAGTGAAACTTCCTCAAGTCGTACCCTTTTATCTATCGGAAAGCCAGCGCGGGATAATGTTATATATTTTACGCATACAGATAACAAACGAAAGATACAGGATATACAGGACAGGTTTCAAAATAAGGAATGGAAAAGAAATGAAACATTCAGCACTGTTAATAAAACGCCAGATGTCGTCTTATCAATAGATGAAAACAATAAAGGGTTACCGACGTTATATGTTACCGTGTATTTTCATGAAAATGGAGCGGACGTTTTGAATTTGTATGGAGAGTATACGAACTTAAATAAAGAGGAACTTGAAAAGCTTAAAGAAAAGATGAGTGCATATTATCCTAAAATGATTTTTGGTCTAGTGTTATAAATTACTTGCAAATAAAATCCCCTTATTTTTCCAAAGTAAACTAAGAGAAGGTGATCTGTCTATATGCAGTTAATAGAATATCACTTGCTACTTTAATTTTCTTTTAATATAATTAATTTAGAATTTTTAAATATTCTAAATTTTATAAAGGTGGGGTTTTTGTGAATCTCGTTCAATCTTTGGCTGAAACGGCAAAAAAGAAGGGGGATAAACCGGCTTATATATTTATGGATCAGTCGGTCTCATATGACCAATTAAACAAAATGGTCACAAGGTTTTCTAGCAATTTAGCAGAAATGGGCATTGGAAAAGGGGACAATGTCGCATTAGTTGTTGGGAACTCACCACATTTTTTGGTCGGTTTATACGGAACAATGAAAGCTGGAGCAACTGTTATTCCAGTTAATCCAATTTATACAGCAGACGAAATGCATTACATTTTACAAAATGGAGATGTAAAAACAATCATCGTACTCGACGTCCTTCTACCTGTTATACAATCTCTTACAACAAGACTTCCTTCATTAGAAAACATCATCATATGCGAAACCTCATCAGATTTTAACCATACAGAAACCGAAAAAATGAAAACGTTTACTAGTTTTGTGGGGGCTGGAGACTTACAATACGAAGGCCCTGAACTAGATGAAGAAGATGTAGCGGTTATCCTATACACTTCAGGTACAACTGGAAAACCAAAAGGCGCTATGTTAACACATAAAAATTTATATAGTAATGCGAATGATGTTGCGTCTTATTTACAATTTACTGCTGACGATCGCGTCGTTGCGGCACTGCCAATGTTCCATGTGTTCTGTTTAACAGTTGCGGTAAATGCACCGATTGTGAACGGGGCAACAATTTTAATGTTACCGAAATTTAGTCCGAAAGAAGTATTCCGTATTTGTCGCACGTACGAACCAACGATTTTTGCTGGCGTACCGACGATGTACAATTATTTATATTTATTTGAAGAAGCAAGCGCAGAAGATGTGAAGACGCTTCGTCTTTGTATTTCCGGTGGTGCATCGATGCCTGTTGCTCTTCTGCAAAACTTTGAAAAACGTTTTAACGTTATTGTTTCAGAAGGATACGGTTTATCAGAGGCATCACCAGTTACTTGTTTCAACCCGCTAGATCGTCCTCGTAAACCAGGATCAATTGGCACAAATATTTGGCATGTAGAAAATAAAATTGTAAATGAACTTGGGGAAGAAGTACCTGTCGGCGCAGTCGGCGAATTAATCGTTCGCGGACCTAACGTTATGAAAGGATACTATAATGCACCAGAAGATACAGCTGCGACATTGAAAGACGGCTGGCTATATACAGGTGACTTAGCGAAAATGGATGAAGAAGGTTACTTCTATATCGTTGATCGTAAAAAAGATATCGTCTTAGTTGGCGGTTATAACGTATACCCTCGTGAAGTAGAAGAAGTATTATATACGCACGAATCAGTAGCGGAAGTTGTTGTAATCGGTGTTCCTGATGAAAACTTAGGAGAAGCAGTGCGAGCTTACGTCGTTCTGAAACAAACGAACGTAACAGAAGAAGAACTAATGCATTACTGTACGTTACATTTAGCGAAATATAAAGTGCCGAAAAGCATTGAGTTTTTAATAGAATTACCGAAGAATACGACTGGTAAGTTGTTAAGAAGAGCATTGAGAGAGAAAGCGATGCAAGTGTAAAAATGAGGCAACCATCTTTGAAGGTGGTTGCCTCATTTTTTTGTGCATTGATTAAGCTGTGGTGCCATATATTTAAAGCTTCATATGACCAACAAGGAGGAGATATACATAGAACAGAAGGGATTAACGCTTACGGCGAGTGCAATATCTTATTTGTGAAATTATGGATGAACTCTGAAAATGATAAGAACGGTAATTTTAATCAAAATGGAGTAATGAACCGTGAATCAATGGCTACGGTGTTAGTAAATGCATATAAATTAGAATGGAATGAAAATAGTAAGTTACCAAAAGAATTTGCTGATTTGAAAAATCATTGGGCTCGAAGTATGCCAATATTTTAGTTTAGCAAGAAAATTCAAATTCCAAGTTGACACATATGAATTACAGAATTAAAATGAAAAGAAATCGAATACAATACATTAGAAGCTAATCAGATAAACTGAAGGCGCACAATGTTCACATTTGTGAATATATTGTGTGCCTTTTTCTATTGTATAAACTAAGGGGGCTTAACGATGAAAAAGTGGGGTAAGACAGCGTTTATGAAAAGTACAGGTGTTTTATTATCAGCAGTTGTACTTTTATCAGGGTGTGGTTCGGCAACATCCACTAGTAATTCTGAAGGAAGTGGAGATAAAAAAACAGTTGAGCTTTTAAATGTTTCTTATGATCCAACTAGGGAGTTATATCAAGATTTTAATAAAGATTTTGCGAAGTATTGGAAAGAGAAGCATGGGCAAACAGTAAATGTAAAACAATCACATGGGGGATCTGGAAGTCAAGCACGCTCTGTTATTGATGGCTTAGAAGCAGACGTTGTTACACTAGCACTTGCTTATGATATTGATGCCATTAGCAAGAAAAAACAACTAGCAGAAGATTGGCAGAAGCGACTTGCGAATAATTCTACTCCATACACGTCAACAATTGTATTTCTTGTTCGAAAAGGAAACCCGAAAGGAATTAAAGACTGGGATGACTTAACGAAAAAAGGTGTGTCTGTCATTACACCAAACCCAAAAACATCAGGCGGAGCACGTTGGAACTATTTAGCGGCGTGGGGATACGCATTGAAAAAATATAATAATAGTGAAGATAAGGCGAAAGAGTTTGTTGGCCAAATTTATAAAAACGTAGAAGTATTAGATTCAGGAGCGCGCGGAGCAACGACAACATTTGTTGAAAAAGGAATTGGTGACGTATTAATCGCATGGGAAAATGAAGCGTTATTATCTCAAAAAGAGCTTGGAAAAGATAAATTTGAAATTGTAACCCCTTCTATTAGTGTACTTGCAGAACCACCAGTAGCGGTTGTAGATAAAGTCGTTGATAAAAAAGGAACGAAAAAAGTAGCAGAAGGGTATCTTGAATATTTGTACTCAGAAAAAGGACAGGAAATTGCGGCGAAAAACTTTTATCGTCCGCGTAATGAAAAAGTAGCAGAAAAATATGCATCCCAATTTCCGAAAGTTCAATTATTTACAGTAGATGAACTATTTGGTGGCTGGAAAAAAGCACAAGAAAAACACTTTAATGACGGCGGCGTATTCGATAAAATTTATCAAAAATAATGCACTGCTAAAGGGGGATGAGGTGAAAGAGGATGAGGAAGAAGCGTGTTTTACCAGGGTTTGGATTATCGCTTGGATTTACAATGTTGTACATGAGTTTATTCGTACTTATACCACTTTCTATCGTATTTATTCAAACTTCACAGTTAGGTTGGAAGAAGTTCGCTGGGGTTATAACGAACGAGCGTGTGTTGCATTCCTATCAAGTTAGTTTTACAACTTCATTTGCAGCTGCTATTGTAAATGCCATTTTCGGTTTATTAATAGCTTGGGTGCTCGTACGCTACAAATTTCCAGGGAAACGACTATTAGACGGACTCATTGATTTACCGTTTGCACTTCCGACAGCTGTAGCTGGTATTACACTTACAACGCTTTATGCGGAAAATGGATGGATTGGGAAAATATTTAGTCTGTTTCACATAAAAGTAGCTTTTACACCACTCGGAATTATCGTTGCGCTTACTTTTATCGGTTTACCATTTGTCGTTCGAATGGTGCAACCAGTGCTGCAAAATATTGATAAAGAAGTAGAAGAGGCAGCTTCGAGTTTAGGTGCATCCCGCTTGCAAATATTTGTGAAAATCATTTTACCAGAGATCTTTCCCGCTCTTCTTGCAGGTTTTTCACTCGCATTTGCAAGAGCATTAGGAGAATACGGATCTGTCGTTTTCATCGCAGGTAATATGCCGATGAAAACAGAAATTGCACCACTGATGATTATGACGAAACTAGAACAATATGATTATGCGGGGGCAACAGCTGTAGCGACCGTGATGCTTATTATTTCTCTCCTTTTCCTTCTTCTTATTAATATGATTCAAAGCTGGAGTAGAAGGCATGAACTAAAAAGTGAATAGGAGGAGAGAAAATGGAACCAACAGTATTAGAAAAGAAAATAGTAAAAAGCGTATCAGCTAAAAAAGAATCTAAGCTTGTACCAGGCATATTAATTACGATTACAGTTTTATTTTTATCTCTCTTTCTATTACTGCCACTCATAACTATTTTTCTAAAAGCCTTTGAAAGAGGGATGGATGTATACATTGCCGCTATTACAGATCAAGAAGCATTTTCAGCAATTAGGTTAACGCTTCTCGTTGCGTTAATCGTTGTGCCTCTTAATACGATATTTGGGATAGCGGCCGCGTGGCTTATTACAAAGTTTCAGTTTAAAGGAAAACAAGTATTACTCTCTCTTATTGAACTGCCGTTTGCTGTGTCACCAGTTATCGCAGGATTAGTATTCGTTTTACTTTTCACACCGAGGGGTGCTCTTGGCGAATGGTTACTTGAACATGGAGTGAAACTCATTTTCTCTGTACCAGGCATTATTATCGCAACAATCTTTGTAACCTTCCCGTTCGTTGCACGTGAATTAATTCCCATTATGCAGGCGCAAGGGAAAAGTGAAGAAGAGGCAGCTTTATCACTTGGCGCAAGTGGCTGGAAAATGTTTTGGCGCGTTACGCTTCCAAATATAAAATGGGGTCTTTTATACGGCATGATTCTATGTAATGCCCGTGCTATCGGTGAGTTTGGAGCCGTTTCTGTCGTATCAGGTCACGTGCGTGGTATTACGAATACGATGCCACTCCATATTGAAATTTTGTACAATGAATATCAATTTTCAGCAGCATTTGCAGTAGCGACGTTAATGTCATTAATTGCAGTGTTTACACTCGTTATAAAAAACTGGATTGAATGGCGAATGGAAAAACGACAATAAGGGGGATTACGGTGAGTATTCAAATTCAAGGTGTATCAAAGCAATATGGTACATTTCAAGCACTAACAGACATTCATTTGGATATTCCAAAAGGTGAACTTGTGGCCTTATTAGGCCCATCAGGTTCTGGGAAAACGACGTTATTACGCATTATTGCAGGATTAGAAGAAGCGGATGGAGGCTCTGTTTCATTTGATGGGGAAGATTTAACAGACATTCACGTAAAAAACAGGCAAGTCGGTTTCGTCTTTCAGCACTATGCGCTCTTTAAGCATATGAATGTATTTGAGAATGTCGCTTTCGGTTTAAAAATAAGAAAGAAAAGCTTAAGACCGTCAGCAGAAGCGATAGAAGAAAAGGTAACAGAATTATTAAAGCTCGTAAAAATTGATGGCTTTGCTAAACGTTATCCAGCGCAATTATCTGGTGGACAACGTCAACGCATTGCACTAGCCCGGGCACTTGCAGTCGAACCGAAAATTTTATTACTCGATGAACCGTTCGGTGCACTCGATGCAAAGGTGAGAAAAGAATTACGCAGATGGCTCCGAAAATTACATGACGAATTTCAAATTACGAGCGTATTCGTAACACATGATCAAGAAGAAGCGTTAGACGTTGCAGACCGCATCGTTGTAATGAATGAAGGTTGCATTGAACAAATGGGAACACCGGAAGAAGTATATGAAAACCCAGCAAGTCCGTTTGTATATGACTTTTTAGGAAATGTAAATTTATTTCACGGCCGCGTTCATAAAGGAAAGCTAAATGTAGGATCGGTCGAACTAGAAGCACCAGAGCATAAGCACGTTTCCAACGTAGACGGAATAGCTTACGTAAGGCCGCATGACTTATCAATCTCTCGTACGAAACAAAGCATAGATGCAATCCCGGCAAAAGTATCTTATTCTCACGCAGTCGGACCTGTCGTATATGTAGAATTAAAACGAGACGGAACAGATGAATATTTAGAAGCAGAAATTACGAAAGAACAGTTCAAGCAGCTGAACATTCAAGCGGGTGATTTCGTATACGTACAGCCGAAAGAAGTGAAAGTGTTTATTCCGGAGGATTTTGTAATTTAAGAGTGTTTACTCTTAAATTACAAAATCTATTAATAAGAAAAGGTCTCCTAAAAGATATTTTAGGAGACCTTTTCTTTGTTTATCGTAATAACTTTTTCTCATATGAAATGTAGTCGGAAGTTTGTATATATAATAGCGGAGCGTGTTCAAACAACTATTTGATACGAGTAGTAATGAAGATATTCTTCCTACGTTCTTACATAAAATTTTTAATTTTGGATATTTGTATCATATGTTTCTGCGACAAACACAAAGTCTACATGCTCTTTATCAATAAAAATACTTGTTTTAGATGGAAGACCTGTTATGGTAGAAACAATATCAACCTCAACAAGGTCAAATCCTACACGATAAGCATCTTCAATTTCAATTCCACCAGTTAGAAAATGCAATCCATCCCCAAATGACTTAAATACAAATACATTTTCTTTCAAACTTTTATTATCCATTTCAATCCATTCTTCGTTAATATAAATCTTAAATGTCGTGCACTTTGGAACACACTCGATGTGATGTATCCCTTTATAACTATTAAGCGAAAACATCTAGGTATGAGTTTCTTTAAAGTTAATATCTATCCCGTATTTAAAAGCAAAAGTTTTATATACCATCTCATAAAACAATGGCATTACAATATCATCCCATGCGTCATAGGCAAAAGCATGAATTGGTATTAGATGAGGATATAAACTTACAATCGCTTTTTGAAAATTAAGTAAGATGGTTGTATCTGTAATTTCTTTTAAAGAATCATCTATTTCATGATCATAATCTTTCGAAATTCTGTTATCAATCATATGACAAACTCCTTACATAGTCTTCTATATACTACGTTTTTCCGCATCATCAGTTACGTTCCTTCTTCAACTAAATTGCAAGTTTAACCGATGATTCCAAAAGGCCCTTGTCTTATTTTATCAATCGTTAAATGGGGTGGGGATACTACAAGCATTAATGAGATAAGAAATCGTCTTTTCTTTTTTATGATATATTTATTTATCTTTAAACTTCAATTATATAATAAAAAAAGTATTCTGTGATTATGTTTAGGAAAATGTTGTTAAATTGTCGGATTTTGTACACGAAATATTCTAAATTTTAAAATTATATTTACTTTACTCTTTCTTTTATTTAAATTTGGATATGTAACATTGTTGTGTTAAAAAATATTTTAGCGAGGTGAGTTTATGGAAGGTAAGAAACAAAAGAAATGGTATAGGTACTTAATCCAACTTATTGTAGTTGCATTAATTGTTACTTCTATACCACTGAGCGGATTGGCGGAAACGGCACCACCGTTTACACCATCTCCAAATTCAGAACAAATTCCAGAAGTGGAAAAGAAAGAGGAGCAGGAATTACCAGCTCCACATCCAGATCAATTGAAGAAGGATAAGGCTAAAGCTAAAGCACAGGCGAGTCCGACTGAGATTGTAGAAGAAAGAACGGAAACCGAAAAGGTTTTTGATAACAATGATGGTACTTTTACAAAGAGGGTATATACGGAACCGATTCATGCAGAGAAAGATGGAAAGCTAGAAGAGGTTTCACCAAAATTAGTAGAAGCACCAAATGAAAAAATTGTAACTGAAAATACAACATTAGAACCAGAGTTCGAGAAAGCGACACAAGATGGAAAGTACGTTCAATTTAAAGTGAAAGATCATACTATTCAGTATAAATTAATAAGTGCAAATGGTGAAAAAGGTGAAATGAAGCCATCACCAGTCACTGCAACACATGAAAATAATACAGTATGGTATAAAGGGATTTTCCCAAATATTGATTTAAAGAGTACGACATTCAATGAAAATGTAAAAGAAGATTTTGTATTACGTGAATATACAGGACACCACATTTTTACATTTGCATTAGAAACAGATTTAACACCTAGCTTACAGGAAGATGGTTCAATCGACTTCCAAGATGAGAAAAAAGAAAAAGTATTCACATTGCCGAAACCGTATATGAATGATTCCAATGTGGATCAACAATCAGGTGAGGCTGTAACGTCAGATGCGGTTCGCTACAATATTGAGAAGAAAGATGAAAAAACATATACATTAACTGTTACCGCAGACCCACAGTGGTTACAAGCACCAGAGCGAAAATATCCGGTATATGTAGATCCTTCAATTGAATTGGATAACTTTGAAAATGCTTACGCTTCAAGTGTATTCGCTAATGTTAATTATTCAGGAGGAAAACTTTGGGATTCAGGCCAAAATGCTTACACGTTAAAAGTTGGGTATTATGACGCATCGATTGGCACCAACTTTTCATTTATTAAACCAGATGTTTCAAACTTAAAGGGTGCAAAGATTGAAAGTGCAACATTCCATGCCTATGCAGTTTGGCATTATTATGCGAATCAACCAAATGGTGTTTGGTTAGATGAAGTAACAAGTGGATGGAATGTTGGAAGTGTAAACTGGAATAACAAACCAGGTTCTAACAACATTGCACACGCTGATGTAGGCCGCGGAAAATGGGCCCAGTTCAATGTAACGAATACAGTGCAAGCATGGGTAGAAGGCGCGAGACAAAACAATGGCTTTAAGCTACATGCAAATGGTAATGGTCAAAATCACTGGAAGAAATTCATTGCAGCTGAAAATGGAACGAATGCACCATTCTTGGAAGTGAAATATTCCTACGCAAAACCGAATAAGCCAAGAGCACAAGCTTACTCAAATGGCAGTGGGAGTGGTTCAGGTCACTTCAATATACAATGGGACGCAGTTCCAGGAGCAACAGGTTATAAAGTTGCCATTTTTAATGGATATGATTATGAATATATTCCTGTTGGGAATGTGACAAGCTGGACGACGAAAGATAAAAAAATATTCCCGACGCCAGAAGAAATTGCACAAGGACGTTACTGGATACATGATGACGGGAAAGGTGCAGAAGCGCCTACTAACCCAGGACAAATATATAAAAATGCTTACGAGGCAGGAGGTCCGTACGGGGATTATAGCGGAAGAAGTAGCTACTGGATTCGTATTGTAGCAGAGTATCCGTTTGGGGATAGTCCACTTTCAGATGAAATAGTTCCATTTATTCCATTAGAACAAGTGAAAAAGCCAGACGGATCGGCCTATATTAATGCGACAGATAAGGAAACAGGATATGTCACATTAAAGTGGGATGCAGTTCCAGCGGCTGCAGGCTATAAAGTTTGGATTTATAACGGAAAAGATTACGAAGCGTTCGATGTAGGGAATAAAACAAATTGGACAACGCAAAATGAGAAAATTTGGCCAACGAAAGATGAAATTGCAAAAGGTCAATATTTACTTCATCATGATAAAAAAGGTGCAGAATTAGCAGTTGATCCATCACCTGTGTATAAGAATTCTGGCGGAATTTATGCTGGCTTTAAAAATTATTGGTTCCGTGTAACAGCGTATAGTAAAGCCGGACATGCTGAAAGTGAAATTTCGCATGAATTTGTCCCTAAATTTGCTCAAGACTTTGGGTTTATAGGGATGTTTGATTACTGGGCATCAGTTCCGGTACTAAATGGTAAAGTAAATGCTACAAATGGTAACTTTATCATGAGTGAAAAAGATATTACGTTATCAGGGCGCGGACCGGATGTATCAGTGGAAAGAACGTATAATAGCCAAAGTAAAAAAGTAGGTCTATTTGGTACAGGTTGGTCTAGTGGATTAGAAGAAAGAATTTTGGCTGAAGGAAATGGAAACTTACTATTAATTTCTGCTGATGGCGCAAATATTACCTTTACTAGAACAGGAGATAATACGTATCAAGCTCCTACTGGTATATATTTAGAAATTAAACAAGTATCAGGCGGATATGAAATAAAAGATAAAGACCAAACGGTTACTTTCTATAAATCTGGAGATGCACAAGGGCGTATCGAGTATACAAAAGATAAATATGGAAATACGACGACATATGAGTATGATGGGGAATCACGTTTATCAAAAGTGAAAAATGCTTCTGGCAAAGAGTTAGTCGTACAATATGACGGAAATAATAAAAAAGCAGCAAGAGTAATCGGCCCAGATAGCAAGACGATTACATTTAAATATGATGGAGATTTACTCGTTTCTTCTACAACACCAGAAGGAAAAGTATATAAATACGGATATGATAATGGATTACTAACATCTATTTATGATCCGCAACATACCGATGCAAAACCATATAAAACATCGTATGCATACGAGAATAATAGATTAGTAAAAGTAACGGACCCATTAGGAAAAGCTACGACATTAGCATATAATACAGATACGAAAGAAGTTACGTTAACGAATCCTAAAGGACGTAAAACTGTTTATACGTATAACGATGCTGGAAACCCAGTCAAAACAGTTGAAGATTCCGGACGTCTAAATTTAACAACAACGTATGAATATAATGCAAATAACCTAGTAAAAACAACAACTCCTAAAAATCAAACAGAAACAGCGACCTATGATGGTAATGGGAATGTAACTTCTGTTACTGATGAAATGGGAACAGAAAAGTTTGAGTACAATAAAGACAACGGGCTTATAAAAGCGACAGATAACGAAAATCGTGAAACAACAGTTGCTTATAAGGCTGCAAATACAGAAGTATCTGAAACAGACCAAGCAGCAAATACATCATCTTTCATGCAGTATGATCAGTTTGGAAATCCAATTGCGACAACTAGAGAGTTGGGAACAGGAGAAAACCTGATTCAAAATCCAAGCTTTGAAATGAATGGTACGGAAAAATGGGTACCAGTAAATGCGAATAATTCCGGATCTATTACAAAAGATGCAACACCGGCACCAGGTGGTCTGGGCGGAGAATCATCACTTAAAATTTCAACAAAAGCAACGAATAATGATTGGGGCTATATTGCTGCAATTCAAGAAGTAACGTTAGAACCAAATACAACGTATACGTTAAGTGGTATGATGAAAACGGATTTAGCCAATGGTGCTGCTTTCTTCAATGTACAGTTATTAAATGAAAACGGTGCTGGTGTAGATGGTGGATGGCATGATACTCGTCACAATAAAGTTCAAGGAACGAGGGATTGGGTTAATCGTCAAGTTACTTTTAAAACAACAGAACAAACGAGAAAAGTACAAATCTATTTACAAGTAGAAAATGGCGGTTCTGCTACGAGTGGTTCTGTCTGGTTTGATAAGATTCAACTAGAAAAAGGTGAAGTTTCTTCTAGCTTTAACCCAATTGAAAATAGTAGTTTAGAAAATATGGCGGGAAATGGCTGTATGCCAGGTTGGATTCGAGGAGATGGAACAAGTTGTGATCCGAAAGATGTTTCTCAGCAAGAGAGCTTTACGGGACATTCATCTATTGTATTAGAGCGTAGCCAATATGGTGGTTCAGATGTAGGATATGGCAAGCATATCACTATAAATCAGAAAAAAGCAGAACCAATTACGCTAACAGGAATGTCTAAATCAGTAAATGTAGAAAATACTGCACCAGACAAACTCTCTCGAGATTACTCTATTTGGGCGGATGTACATTATCAAGATGGCAGTGGGGAAAATTTCCAAGCGAAATTCCCAAGTGGGACAAATGATTGGAATCGTAGTGCGGTTGTAATCCCTGCCACTAAACCAATTAAACGTATGGAAGTTTATATGCTCTTTAGAAGAGAGAATAAAGGGAAAGTTTGGTTTGATGATATACGCCTATTAGAAGGTAACGCTCTTATTAAAAACGAGTACGACAACGACGGAAATGTTGTTGCGACGTATGATGAAGAAGGGCAGAAGAACAGCTTCACATACGATGCATCAGGAAATAAAAAGAGCGAGACAGATGAAAAAGGAAATACAAAACTATATGATTACAACAAAGATAATCTATTAACAAAGGTGACATTAAAGAATGGTACGTCTGTAAATTATCGTTATGATCATAATGGAAACACAACAGAAAAATCTGTCATGTTTGGTGGGAAAACACAAACACACAAATATGAATATGATGTAGATAATAAAAATACAGTGTATATCGACGCGTTAAACCGTCGTATTGAACATACGTATGATGAAAATGCAAACAAGATTAAAACAAAAATGCCAAACGGCTCTATTTTAGAATCTGTATATGATACAGCAGACCGTGTCATTGGTGAAAAACGCAATGGAAAAGATTCATTTACATTTGAACGTGATCAAAATGGACAAGTTACGAAAGTAAAAGATCTTGTCAATGGTGTAGAACTCACGAAAACATACGACAAGGCTGACCGCGTTACAAGTGCAACAGATAGCCGAGGCGGAAAAGTTGACTGGGCATACCACGACAAAGTAAACAGTAAGACAGAAAAACTAAAAGAACAAACAGTAACGCAAGGTCGATACACAAATAAAGTATCGTATGACTACAATACGTTAGATCAAAACATTCGTGTGACAGACGGTTCTCAAACGTATCGATTTGATTACGACGATCAAGGAAATGTTCGTACGTATACAGCTGGGAATGGTTCAGGTTCGACGTTTAACTATGACCATACGAATAAAATAAAAGACTTAGTAGTAGGTACATCGAGTGGTAATCTTCTATCTGAACGATATGAATATGACCAAGCAGGCAACCGTACGAAGATTAAACATGAAGGTGCGGACGGAAAAATAACAGAAACAAACTTTGTATATGACCCGATTAACCAACTATTAAATGAAGCATTACCAAACGGAACAACTAAATCTTACACATATGATGGATTTGGAAATCGTACGAGTGTGAAAGTTGTAGAGAATGGAAAAGAAACAAAGTCTATAGCGGCAACATTCAATGATGGAAATCAGCTTGTAAAGTTCGGAAATGAATCATTAACGTATGATGCAAATGGTAATCGTACATCAGATGGAAAGTACAAGTATACGTGGAACGAAAACGATCAAATTGTAGCTATCACAAAACAAGGTGAGAGCAATGCATTCGCAACGTATAAATACGATGAAAATAATCGTCGTATTGAAAAGAGTGTGAATGGTCAAGTAACACGCTACTTCTATGATGGCGATAGCATTAATCCGTTATATGAGACGGATAGTAGTGGAAATGTTCTTCGTCAATATGTATACTCCACAAGTGGTACACGCTTAGCTATGAAATCAAAAGGGCAAACGCTATACTATCACTACAACCCACGTGGTGATGTAGTCGCGATGACAGATCAAAATAGAGAAGTTGTAGCAACGTATGAATATGATGCATGGGGTAACGTATTAAAAAGTGACGCAAAAGGTATCGCAGCAGACAATCCATTTGGATATGCGGGATACATGTATGATAAAGAAGTTGGTATGTATTACTTGATTGCGAGATACTATAACCCAGACCATGGTGTGTTCTTATCGGTAGATCCAGATCCGGGTGATGAAGATGATCCGGTTACAATGAATGGGTATACGTATGGTGATAATAATCCGGTGATGATGGTGGATCCGGATGGGCATAAAGCATGGAAAAAGAAAGCAAAACGTATTTGGTATGCAACAAAGGCTGGCGCGAAAGCTGGTGGGAAAGCGTGGGTTGATAGTTATCTGAGTATTGGAAAAGGGTTGGCTTTGGGCGCAGGGTATTTTTATGGGTATGCTACAGGTAAACAGAATTATATAAATAAAAATAAGCCGGTCTATAACAAAGCATATGTAAATAAAGCTGCTAGAAAAGCAGGTTTAAAAGTAGGTCTCAAAGCATTTTGGGGCTTTGGATTAATAGAAGATGCTTATGTTTTTGGTTCGGCAGCATACAAAGGGTATAAAAAAGCATATAAAAACTATCGCTAAAATAATAAAAAATTCAGAAAGTGATCTTGGTGAATATGATGATGAATTTTAATAGTGTAGAGAATTTATTTTCGATACTTTTAAAGTATCCAGTACGTATAATTTTAATATGTATTGGAATAGGCTGGATTTTTAAATGTATCAAACAAGGTTACTTATTTTCAGCCGTACTTATGTTAACGATACTTACACTACTTTTTATTGTTACATTTACAAACATATTAGGGTCTGTTTTAAATGGTATTCCTCTTGCTATACAATATGGTGGTGTAGTATTTTTGGTAATACTATCATGTGTTATATTTGATTATGAATCTTCTCGTCAGTAAACTACTCACAACTTATCGTTCTTGCAGACTGTTTTCTATGTATGTGTGTTGGGATAGCCAGTGGGATTTTATAAAAGAAAAGGGGAAGATAATTAGTAAAACGGAGATAGAAATACATTTATTGGTATTTCTGCTGAAAAAGAGACGTTATAGGGTGGTAACGATTTTAGTAGTAAGTCTAATATATAATCATAACAGCCTTTACTCCATATAGGGCGTTCTTGATTAATAAAATTAATTTATTAATCAGAATATCTTTGATAATTATTGGCTGTTGTTTTTGAAAAAGAAAAGTAAATTCAGTGTATCTCAAAATCTAAACAAATAGTTTGATTTTGAGATACACTTTTTTATTTTAAATAAACAGAAAACCTTATGTGTACTGCTGATGCTATGGGAAATAAACTTATACAATTCGGAAACGAATCTTTAACTTATGATGCGAATGGCAATCGTACATCTGATTGAAAATATAAGTATACATGGAACGAAGATGACCAAATTGTAGCGATCACAAAACAAGGTGAAAGCAATGTATTCGTGGGGTAACGCATTAAAGAGTGACGAAAAAGGTATCGCAGCAGATAATCCATTTGGATATGCGGGATACATGTATGATAAAGAAATTGGCATGTATTATCTGATTGCACGTTATTACAATCCAGACCATGGTGTGTCCTTATCGGTGAATCCTGATCCAGTGACGCAAAATGGATATACGTATGCAGAGTAGATCCAGATGGTCATTTAGCGTGGTTTGTTCCAGTAGCTAAGCTTGCTGTAAAGCAGCCATTAAAGTACAAATATAAGAAAACAGTAGCAGGTCAAATCACTGAATATACTTAAATATGCTATAAATCAATCAATTGGTCGTAATGGTATAGGAGTATCATCTAAGGCCATTTTAAATGCCGTTAAAACTGGCGAAAAAGTTATACAAAGTGGTGGTAGAACTAAATCTACTAGTAAACAGGCTGTAGTAGTTTTAAATAAAAAAGGTAAAGTAATTACAACTTTTGCTAAGGGTTCAAAATAAACTGGGAAAGGAGAAGATAAGGTTGTTTAAATTAAATAAAGAGATGCAGATTTTATTGAAACAGACATTAGAATCACAAAATAAACATTTACTATGGTTAAATGTTTATGAAGACTTAAGTATGATAGAAACTGAAAAAATAAATTGAGAGATATTATAGTAGATGAATTAATGGAAAAAGGTTTTGATGAACGAGACAATATAAACGATTTGGGAAGAGCATTAGAAGAGCTAATTGATATCTTAGGAAATTTAATACCCTAGAAAATGTTAAGCTGTATTGCAAAGTTTTTAGCAGATGGAAAGTTACGTTAATTACAGAATGAAAGATTATATAACTTTTAACAATGCGCTTAATACGAGTGTAGCTATGATTAGAGAGTTTTGCATGTGTAGAATAACTCCAAAAATATAAGGATATATTCTGAGGGCGTATGATTATATAGTATATTTATTGATTCGAATCTTTAAAAGGAGGGGAAACATGGGGAAAATAATAGGGATTATTCTGATTATAGGTGGTATGATTCCATTAATTTATGCAATGATACAAATCTATCGGCAATGGAAAGAAAAAGGACCTTCTTTTGCTCTTAAATCAATAATTTTCCTAGCCGTAAGCATTTTGCTAGATACTGCAACAACTATTATATTGTGTATGGTAACAGTATTCATTGGTATTTGTTTAATCATCTACTCATAATAAGTTCAAGAAGGCTAATTTATTGATTGTTACTAATTGGAGGGATTGGATGAACTTCATTTTATATGGATCTAAACATACAGTTTTAGCTTCCGTTTTTGACTCATTTCAAGGTAGGGAAAAAGAGTTTAATTGGCTTATAACAGACATGGAGATTGTCGCACATCAGGAAGAGAAACTTATCCGAGATTATCCTAAAATGTCGCATCCAATAGTTTGGATAGCAGGTGAAGATCTTTCAAATATCGTAAATAAATATAATCCTCAATTTATTTGGGGCGTACTATCTGCGTTTGATAAATCTATAAACATTGATATTAATAATTTGCTTGTAGAGCCCTATGCAAATGGAAACGAAGGACTCTGGGTACCAAGTCCAAATATCCAGCACCCTCAAGCAAAACTTGAAATTGTTTGTTGGGATTCCAGTTTGATGTTGTTATTAAGTAACGATATAAATATTGATGATAAATTTAGAAATTACTTTAAAGAAGCTAGGGATTTAAATGCCTATAATTCGGAATTTTGATTTTAATGGAGACAACATTAATCCGTTATACGAAACAGATATGAAAAAGAGAACGGTATGCGTACTCTACAAGTAGCGTATTATAAGGTGAAAAGCGGATTCTCTATGAGGAGAATTAGATTATTATTGATTTATAAAAACAATTAGGAATAATAAACTTAATATTATTAAATGAGAATAGGATGGGAATAAATATAACTTTGAGAGAAAAGAAGGTGTATTATGGAGTTTACATTCGAAAAGGTTCAACGTATTGAAGATGCAAATATATATCGTGTTAGTAATGTAACTGATATTTATGAAACAGATTTATTTGATGATTATAATCGTAATGTTGATAATTTAAGTTTACTTGTTCAAGAGAGGATTAATCAGTTTATTGTACATAATGAAGAATTTGAAGATTGGACATGTACTTGTTCTAAAGAAATGTTCTTAATTTATGAGGATATTGTAGAGATGCAAAAGGAATTGAATAAACTGGGTGAAGAGTTTGGTGGATATACAGACGGTTGGGGTGCATTTGTGTAATAGTGAATTTATTTATCGTGATAAAATAAATTAGATGGAGTAAAGAAACAATTTATGGAAAGAAGGGCTTATATAAGTTCTTCTTTCTTTGTATATATTAAGATATCTTAGTGGTAGAAAGGTATATGATATGTGGGCGGGGGGATACCGGTAAAAGCCCGATTGGTAAGGACTAATTAAAGTTTCACTTTATATAGGTTTTGAGAGAGTAAGATATAAGATATATTGTTTGTAGCGGAAATCTTGACGGAAGGGAGTGTGTGATAATTGGCAATGACGGATGAACAATTCGAGAATTATCTTGTTATGTGTTATGACAAATTAGAAAGTAAACAGCAAAAATTCATTTCGGATTATAATATCTATAACTTTGATGAGTATTGGTATGATCAAGATCGATGTATATTACAGGTTAAAAAAAATGGTCAAGTGTTACTTGAATTTAGTGTTGTTTTTATAGGGTCTTGGTCTGGAAAGAGTAACAGTTGGATGTGGTCTTGGGCTAATGAGAATGTGGCTGATTATGCAAGAAGTAAGTCTAACTGTTTGAAATATTTACAAAACATTACAGGAAGTGAGGTTTTTATAAATCCACTTTTTGAATGCGATCAAGAAATGGCGTATGAGCTAGCAGCCTTTTCTATTGAATATTTAGATGCAGAAGGAATGTATATGGCACCAGGTGAGAGAAGTGATGTATTTATGGCTGTTATGTCACCGCGTGCATTGTGAGTAGAGGATATTAAAAATATAGATAAGGTAGAATGAAAAAGGAGTACAGTTTAATAAATTAATAAAAGGTATTATAGTGACCGAATACCATGGTGATAAATGTAAGGGGGATTATATTGCTTGAAGTAAAGTTTTACGATTGGAAAAAAAACGTCCTAAAAAACATTATTTGCTTGTACATGAAATTAGAATTTTTGAGCTAATTTTCTCAAAGAAAGTTAGCGAGTTTGAGATGGGATTAAGAGAGATTGAAAAAGTAACTGTCTTTTGTTTAGCTAATGAAAACACTGATATTTCATATGAAGTGAATAGAGCTTTGGTTGAAATTCGTATATATGTTCCATATGATTTTATGGACTTTTTAGCATTAAATTCAGTTGAAGAGAAATACAAAGAGTTTTGCAAATTAGTACGCCAATATGTTGTCCCTGGACTTGAAGAAAACTCTACTCTTTCATCATCTATTGTTAAAGGGTATATAGAGGAATCTTTAGATGAAATTGTGAAGCAAAACTATGAAGGAATATTTTTAGTTGGGAAGACACCTAAGAAAAGCCCAAGCCGTAAGAAGATAGCGATATTAAAAGGGATTCATCGTGTTAAAGGTTTCCAGCTACGATGTGAAGTGTATGATGAAAAGGGATTAAAGATTCGAGATCAACTATTGGTGGAAGAGGTAGGGAATGAAATGGTGTATGCAAGATTTTTGGGTACATTAAAATGGGAAAGTGAAAATCTAATAGTAGTTCAATCTAAATCTAGTAGTTGGAAAGAAGAAATCTATCTTTAATAACAAGATAGCATTTTATAAAAAAGAATGTTTTTGTGTTGAAGAGATTGCGGATTTTACTTGTATTTGACAGGAGTAATAATATGGATATTTATGAGTTAGCTAATGGTGTAGATTCAAAAGAAAAACTAGTAGAATTCCTGTTTTATCTTCAAAAAGATTTTAAAGAAAATAAAGATGAGTGGGAGAATATAACGTTAGAATCATTGGAAGCATGGCTAAATGATTGTGATGGTGCTTTTCAAAATAAAGGTGAAGAGATGCCTAAAAATATATCATAGAATTTCATAGCGACGGTATTACTCGCGGGATCTTATTATGAATAAGTAAAAAACGAAGAGTCTAAATAGTCCCTTCGTTTTTTTACTTATTTTTTCTCTACCAATTTTTTATTCTTCCAATCTAGTGTGAACAATTTATTAAATGTTTTTTGATCAACGTCTTTTACGTTGTTTCCAACCCAGTTTGCAGTTCCGAATGTGAAGCCTGGACGAAGTTGGTAGTCGTCGGCGTGTTTTGTATAAGCGACTTGTAAGTTAGATTGATCTGTGTTTTTTTCAGAGATAACAACAGCAATCATACCAGGAGAGAAACCGCTATTTGTTAGTGCTGGAAGTTGATCCATCGGTATTAAATTACCTTTTGCATCAGATTCATATAGGTATGTGCGAGAGTACATGAACAGTTGGTTTCCATATAAAGAATGATAAGAATCACGTGTGTAAATACCCCAGTTTTGATTGTTATATCCGTTAAAGAATACGTTCCACTTTACGTTTTTGTTTGTTTGGTCAATTAAATTTGTTTTATAACTAGTTTGTTTATAGCTTACAGAGTCAGACCAAGTGACTTGACCAGTTGCACCAGCTTCACCGCTAGGGCCATTAGGCGTTACAGAAGCTTTAACAGAGCCACCAAGTTGATAAGATACGCTAGATGTTACAGTCGTTTCTTCTACAGCATTTGTAGGTGCTACGTTAAAGAAACGAGCGCTGTTATCTTGAAGGTTAAATGCAACATCATATTGTGAAGGATAACGTAATGTTGCACTAGCGCCAGGGATTGGGTAGTTATCAATAGGTGCATCACTTATAGTAGGATTTGCTTTTAGAAAACTACCAGTTGTATTAATAACGGCAATCTGTTTATCAGCGCTTGGGTCATCGATAAAAGTTACCTTTAAAGACATTGTCATATTATCAGCTTGATCATTATTAAATGTATTATAGCTCGTATGTGTTTTTGCATTTTGCCCGATATCTGTTACAACTTGTGACGTCGTTTGAGCGTAAGCAGCAGGTGTTGAAAGAGTTACAGCGCTACTAGCAAAAACAGCGGATAATGCTAAACATTTTAAATATGTTTTAGAACGTTTCATACAATCACTTCCTTTTATTTTTGTCGATATATGTCGTATTACATTTATATCGTAACATGAAAATAAAACGGAATTGATGGTTATGCATAATTGCATAGATGAGTTTTGAAGGATAAAGATAATAGAATTTTATCCAACACGTAAGACTCAAAAATGTCCATTACAGCCGTTCTTAAAAATTTTAAGACAATATGTTTATCAATGTTCTTATTCTGAAGATTGAAGCGCTTAATATTTACGTTATAAGTGCATAACAAGTTATAATAAAAGAAATCAATAAGGAGGCTGGCTGTGAAGAATCTTCGTTATCTCAATATATTTACCATATTAATTATATACACACTACTTATGTTTTATATCGGCTGGAACGGATGGGTTTGGCTTCATGCGGTATTTGGCTGGGAATCTTGGGGATATTATGCTTTCATAGTCGCATTTATTTCATATGCGTACATTCTCGTGCAAGTGTTTAAGTCTCTGCCATTTCTGCGAACGATAGGTTCGATTTGGTTTGCGGTTATACAATATGCGCTTATGTTGTTGCCATTAGCTGATATTATGGTCTTTCTTTTACAGTTTTCAGTAGAGAAAGAAGCGGCAATTATTTGGATAGGGACGGCTGTGATAGCTGCATTTATCTTTATCTTTGCGTATGGAGTATTTAATGCGTATAGTCCAGTAGTAAGAAAATACGAAGTGCACATACCGAAAAAGGTAGAGGGGCGTAAAAGTTTACGTATTGCGATGGCTTCTGATATGCATTTCGGTAAACTGTCTGGCGTTTCGCATTTGAAAAGACTTGTTCGTCATGTAAATGAAATGGAACCTGATATTATTTTACTGCCAGGTGATATTATCGATGATCATCCAGGAGTATTCATTCAAAAAAACATGGGTCATATTATGAAACAAATGAAAGCTCCATTAGGCGTATATGGTGTTTTAGGAAACCATGAATACTACGGCAGAGCGGTTCCAGAGTTTTTACAAGAGATGGATAAGATTGATATTCGTATTCTTTTAGATGAAGTGCTTACAATTGAAGATGACTTTTATCTCGTTGGAAGAAGAGATAAAACAGAGCGAGATCGCCAAAGCTTTGAAAAACTTATGAGTACAGTGGATAAATCCATGCCAGTTATCGCAATGGATCATCAGCCATTTGAGTTGAAACAGGCAGCGGATGCTGGTGTAGACTTATTATTATCCGGTCATACGCACCGCGGACAAATGGCGCCCAATCATATTGTAACGAGAAGAATGTACGAGCTAGACTGGGGATACGCACAAAAAGGCGCGTTCCACGCAATTGTTTCTTCTGGATTTGGATTTTGGGGACCACCGCTTAGACTTGGTAGTAGGTCGGAGATTGTGCAGGTAGAAGTTACGTTTGAATAAGGTTAAATAAAAGGGATTATACATATTAATCATGTATAATCCCTTTTATTTTTTATTTCTCAATCGCGCTCTTTACTTAAATATAATCTCAATTAGTTGTTGTGGATGTGCATTAATTAATCCATGAACAATAATAATTACCCATACCTTACGATAACGCGCCCACAAATATCCAAGGAATAGACCTACGATACCAAGGTTCACAATGACCGTAGCTGTATCAATATCCCAATGACCAGAGCCATGTAATGCGATATGCCAGCTTGCCCATAACAATGATGTAAGAAGAATAGCCGGCCAAGTACCTAGTAATAATTCCAAACGTGTTTGCAACCAAACTCTATAAAAAATCTCTTCAAGTACACTATTTATAAGAAACCCTACAAGTAAAATGGAGATTAAAATCGTGGGTTCCATTTTCATTGAAACAAATGGTGTAGAGAATATAGAAAAGAAGTTGAAGTAACCCCAGATTATAATGACAATAAGTGGTGTAAACCGATACCATCTATTATCCCCTGTTAATTTTACTGACTTTGGTCGTTCTTTTTCGGGGTTATTTTTATAAAAAAAAAGCAGCATTAATGGAGTGAATAATAATAAAATAATTTTAAATATCATAAACCACAATTGTAATGCCATTCCTTCAAAGTTCGTGGTGAGAAGACAAATCGTGAAGAGGGAGCCACTTAAGAAGAAGATAGCAGTTTGAATTATGATGCGCCTTGGTTCAAATTGTTGAAGGGGATTATAGTTTTTATGATGAAATGGTAGGAAACGGACAAGGAGTATACCGACAATAACAGGGAGCCACTTGTACCAAAAGGGCATCGTGCCCTTATGATCTCCACTGTAACGAATGTTCGTTTCTCCAATCCATATAAGCCAAAAAGATGAAAGCAAAATAATAAGCATAATGATACCGCCAATTAACTTCCCCGCTTTTGGAAAATAACTGTCCATAGTTATCCGACCTTTCATATTATAATTGTAAGTCAGTTTCTAATTGACTTCATTCGCTGCTTTTTTCTTTAGTAAATATGTATTTATAAATCTATTAAAACAAAAAAAGAGGAGTCGTGGAAATATTTTCTTTTTTTGATTAAATTTGATAAGAACAAGAGGACCTGTTTTTTATAAAAACAGAACGTTTATATTCAAATTACAGAATAGTATATTTACGCTTCTTCAAAAAAGAGATAATATAAAAAGACTTTGCTTGAAAAGGGGGATTGTAAGTGATCATATCAGATGTACTATACGGAGAATTTGAAGTGGATGCAGTGCTAGAAGAATTAATTTTAAGTAAGCCTATGCAAAGACTAAAGGGAATTCATCAAGCAGGCGCAAGTTACTTAATGAACGAGAAATGGAATGTAACTCGTTTTGAGCATTCAGTGGGTGTTATGTTATTGGTGAAAAAACTAGGTGGTTCAGTAGAAGAACAGATTGCTGGTTTACTACATGACGTATCACATACTGCTTTTTCCCACGTGATTGATTACGTTTTTGATAATGAAGATGAAAGTTATCATGAAGAGATATTTAGTTCTGTTGTGAAAAACTCAGAAATTCCAGCGATCCTTGTGAGGCATGGTTATAACTATGAAGATATTTTATTAGATGATTCGAAGTGGACGTTACTGGAAAGGTCAGCGCCCGAATTATGCGCAGATCGAGTGGATTATACGTTACGAGATATGTATACATATGGGTATATTTCTTTAGAAGAAGTTCATAGTTTTTTAGAGGATGTCATCGAAGTAGAGGGGAAAATGGTTCTTCAAAATATTGAAATAGCGGAATGGTTTACAGAAACGTATTACAAAGAAGTAATCGATTTCTTTATGGAACCAATGAATATTTACGGAAATGATATGTTAGCGAAAACGTTAAAGGTAGCTCTTCATAAAAGAATTATTCATGCAGATGATTTTCTTCTTGAAGATGAGGAGCTTATTTCGAAATTGCAGCAATGTAATGACCCCGAAGTAGAAGCTTTATTAAGCAAAATTCATCCAAATATAAAAGGAAAAGAAGATAGAAACGATTATGATTTACATCAGAAAAATAAAATGCGTCTTATTGATCCGCCGTTACTTCGTGAAGGGAAAATTGTTCAGTCATCTGTTGTATCAGAAAAAATAAGACAGATGAGTGATATCGCTTATGAAAAAGCGGTGAGAGGGATGTATGTGAAAGTGATTTCGAATTAAAAAAGAAGTAGCGCATCGTTTTTAGAGCGCTACTTCTTTTTTATTAATTATCAAACCAATTCCAAATCTCAATATCTCCAAGAGTCGCATAACGTACGTGCGGGGAGTTTTGTAATTTTAATAACTCTTTCGACGGGCCAGTAATAACAATTCCGTATACTTTTACACCGTTATCCTTTACATATTGATAACGTTTATCTAAGTTTAATTCTTTCTCAGAAAGCGCTGCTATTTTGCTTACCGTTTTTTTATGGATAGAAAGGACGCGCATCATTTCGGTTACTTTGTCTTCTTGCGTTTTCTGCCCGTCAGTTTCATTATCGAGGAATCTTACATGTTCTGGAAACCCTATAGCTTCTCCGCCATGTAGGATATAGTCATCTACATTGTTTCTTTCTTGTCCTGTATCTAAAGCGTACCATAAAGGAGTTGGAGGGAGTTCTTGTGCCTCGAATATGCTATATAAAAGCGGTTCTAATTCTTTTAAAGTGTAAGATTTATCAAAAGAAATTGCTACTTCTGCAACGGTTCCATCATGTACTTTTGCAAGTGTATCCCATACTTTTTTTGATGAATCCTTTAAATAATCACCCTGCTCTGTTTTTGGATGAACAAAGAAGAGTTTTGGTTGATAGAACGGATTCATCCAAGTTCGCTTCGTAACATCTACAGATGATAAGAAGCTTTTTGTTTCTATTGTACCGAGGGGCATTTCTTTTTTACCGACGGTTCGTACTAAATCAAATTGGCTATTCGTACGGAAAAAAGCTTCTACACTTGTTCCGCCCCCCATAACACGGCTATTTGGGATCGTTGCTTCAAGTGCAAGCGAAGGAACCTCTCTAATTTCTTCTAGCCTTTTATCATTATTAGCTTGAAAATAAAAGGCTGATAATACCCCGCCGATTATATAGATAACGATGCAAATTGATAATATAAAACCAAACGTTTGTAAACGATGTTTCCACTTAATCCTCCAAAAAGGAACTTTAAGATCTTTTGGAGGTAACTTTTTCTTAATTGGTTCTGTTTTTATTAACAGCTCATCTAAGTAAGCTTCACACTCTTCACATGACTCAATATGACTTTCTAACAGTTCTTGTTCATCATGCGTGAGCGTTCCATTTTCATACTTCTTCCATAGTTTTTTAAATTCTGTACACCCCATCCGTATCACTCCTTTATGCTTTTCATTTCTTTTCGTCCCCTGTGTAATTCAATTTTCACTTTCGCTAATGAGAGACCAGTCATTTCTGCTATTTCCTTATAGGAGAATCCATAGTAATCTCGTAGTAGCAGGGCATTTCGTCTTTCGAGCGGAAGAGAAGATAAACTGTCTAACCAACTAGCAATCTCATGTTTTACGAAATATGCATGTTCTGTACTTGGCACGTTTGGTAAATGGAATTCTGCAACTTCTGTTGTTTTATATTTCTTTTCTTTACGATACCAATCGATAAAGGCATTGTAGGCAATTGTAAATAACCACGGCCTAATTTCTTCTCCTTTATAATAGTCAATATGGACGAGCATTCGGTAAAATGTTTCTTGCATGAGATCTTCCGCATAGTGGGAATCTCCGGTTAGGGAGAGAAGATAGCGAAATAAATCTTGCATATGCTCTGAGTAAATTTCTTCTAATGATTGTTTGCGTTTCACTACATTTCCCTCCCTTCATATATAACAACGAAATACATATAAAAAAGTTACAATTTTTTATGGAATTATAGTAAAAAACGTCAAGAATTGGATTGCGTTCTCTTTTATCATAATACATATAAGGCGGGTGAACAGAGATGGAAAGCTATGAAACACAAATTCAAAGGTCAATTGATTATATTGAGGAAGATGTAATGGAAAAACAGACGCTGCGTAATTTAGCACGTATTGCAGGTTTTTCTGAGTCGCATTTTCATCGTGTATTTCAGGCATTAGTAGGTGATACAGTAATGGAGTATGTTCGAAAGCGGAGGTTAGCCCGGGCAGCTTATCAACTTTCTCATACGGATGAAAAAGTTATTGATATCGCGTTTGAACATGGCTTTCAATCTCACGAAACGTTCACGAGAGCCTTTAAAAAATTATTTCAAATGACACCGAGTGAATATCGAAAACAAGAAATCGAAACACCGATGTATTACAGAGTGAATGTAAAGCAAAGAAAATTAAATCCGTATTTAGGGGGCATACAAATGGAATATCGTATTGTAAATAAACCAGAATTTTTAGTGGCGGGTTATGAATTGAAGACGACAAGTAAAGAAGGGAAAAACCATCAAGACATTCCAGTATTTTGGCAAGAATATTTACAAAAAGATCTTGGAACGACGATTCCGAATCGTAAAGATACGAGTCAATGGGTAGAGCTTGGATTATGTACTGATTTTAATTTAGAAACAGGAGACTTCACTTACATTATCGGAATGGAAGTTACAGACTTTGAAAATGTACCAAATGAAATTGCGAAGCGTACTTTCCCGGCAGCAACATATGCAGTATTTACAACGCCGAAAGTTCCTCATGAAGAAATGGTATCGTCTATTCACCAAACTTGGAATGCAGTATTCTCAGAATGGTTCCCGCATTCAGGATATGAACATTGCGGTGTTACGGAGTTTGAACTGTACGATGAGCGTTGCCACGAAGATAAGAGTGAGTTTGCACAAGTAGAGCTTTGGATACCGGTGAAGAAAAAATAATAGGGTAAGAGCGAATCGTTGGGAGATGGTTCGCTTTTTCATAAAGGGGGAAATGGGAAAATGTTCAAAAAACTAGAATGTGTATCTATACATACGAAAGATATAGAAAGATCAGTTTCTTTCTATAAAGAAATGGGAATGAAGCAAAACTGGATGATAGAAAGAGAACTAGAAGAAGGGGTTATTTGGACGTTAATAGGATTGAAGTTTCCAGATGAGAAAAGTTCAGAGTTAGTAATAAGCAATCATCCGGATATTAATTTTACGGAAGTCGAAGTATTAGTAGAAGATGTACAACAAACGTATGAAAGTTTAAAAGATAATAAAGATGTAAAATGGATTCGCGAACCATTTCCAACAGAATCAGGACATGTTGCAGTAATGGAAGTACCTGATGAGAATGTGTTTGTGTTAGTAGGGAAATAGCTGAAATATGGAGTGACCTTTCATAGTGAGTTATGAAGGGTTATTTTTATCCCGCTATTTGCCGGGCAGCGCGATTGGTGAGGGCTAATAATCAGTGGGGGATGAACAAAACCTCCACTGATTAAAGTTTCACTTTATAAGTGGATTGTTAAATTTGTATTGTTTTATCTGTAATACATATGAAAATGGTAAAATAAAATAGCAATTAAATATTGCGGGTGGAAGGTTATGCCCTTTCTTCATTTTGTGAAGAAAGGAGGTGTAATCGTATGGAATTTCTTTTGCAAATTTTGTTGGAAATTACAAAAACTATAGCTAGAGAAGGTATAGTTTTTGGATTTAAGAAATTAACGGCAAAAAAGCGCAAAAAGAAGACCACCCGTCTGCCTGCGAAGCGTGGGAAGTCTTCTAAGCGCAAATAAGCTTTAGTTGCAACCTTCCACCTTGCGGTAATTAGTTGCAGTGACGGGGTGTTGGAAGCACCTCGTCTACTTCATTTTATGCAAAACTTAGTTAGTTTATACTTCTATTTATAGTATAACAGTTTAGAAATGTATTTGTTAATAGTTTTATTTTTACTTTGTCTCGAAAAAACGATTCACATAATTTCAATTACCGCAAAATTCTCCCAGAAAAGAAAAAAAGACGCCACATAGCGTCTTTCCTACGAACGAAACGGAAACACAAGAATAATCGTCGTTCCATTTCCGAGTGCACTATCAACGGAAATTGTCCCGTTATGAGCATGAACGAGCTGTTTTGTAATGGCTAGGCCAAGTCCAGTTCCGATGTTGCTTTCTTCTGTGTTTGTTCCGCGGTAATATCGTTCAAATAGAAGTTCTTTCGTTTTTTCATCCATTCCTTTTCCGTCATCTGAAATGGAGAGTGTAAAGGAATTAGCGTTTTGTGATAATTTTACGATGACAGTAGTTGTTTCGTTATTATGTTTTACAGCATTTACTAGTAAGTTTTCGATAATACGCTGGAACCATTTTTCTTCAATGAAATATTGAATTTTATTTGAGCTCGGTACGAATTCAATATTTTGATTTTGAAGTGTTGGATTGTTAATAAATTGCAATAACACTTTTTGAACGAATTGATTGATTTCAACGTTTACGTGTTGGGCAGGAAGGCTGTTATTTTTTAATTGATACGTTAAGCTTAAATCATCAATTAATGTCGTCATATATTGAGATTTCTCTTTCATAACACTACCAAATTGTTGAATATCACGATCAGTCCAGTTATATTGATTCGATTCGAGTAATAATGCGTAGCCATATATAGAGCTAAGTGGTGTTTTTAAGTCGTGTGTTAGACCGGTAATCCATTCTTCTCGTGTTTGCTGAAGTACTTGCCTCATCGCATCATTTTTTTTGAGTGTAATAGAAAGGTGTTCTAGTGAACTTGTTACATCTCTAAACAAACGGAATGACCATTTTTCTTTACCAGATCTCCGGAACCTGACAGGTTTTCCTTTTTTACTAATAGGTTCTTCATACTTTCCGCCAGCGATATTTTTAAGCCAGCGCATCGCATGTAATAACGGTTTCCCGAATTTATTACCGTACCAAATAGAAAGAATGACTAAATAAACAAATACGATAAGAAGGATTAATCCGCATCCGATGAGAAACTTCTTAGTAAATACATCTTCAATTTCGTCATCTGGATAGTAGTGATCATTTTTCGCAGTCACAACGAGAAGGTTGCCACTATTTGCATCGTAAAAGCTAGACGTGTTTTCTTTATGATTCCACGGTTCTTTTTCATTAAGGGCGATTTGTATTGCTGAAAATGTTTTTTTCTTTCCAGCTGGATAGGCAAAAACCTCTTCGCCATTTTGATTAAATATTTGAAGTGCTGCTTTTTCTTTAGACAGTAACTGTTTTTCTTGATCTGTTAATGTAAACGAATCCATCGTTAAAGAGGAGTGATCCTTTTGAATTGCTGTCAGTAACGCATTGCTTTTTAACATACCACCATAAATAACAAGTACTTTCTTTTCTTCTAATTCAATTTCCCAATATGTAAATTTATAATTACTTTCGATATGATGTTGTATATATGCGACTAAAGATGTCTTCGTATAAGCATTCGGAACATCATTTGGTGTATTAAAGTGGTAGAGGATTTTTCCGTTTTCATCTACAACTTGGAGCCAATCATTTTTCTCCTTTATTAAATCTTGCACTTCAGATTGTAACGAAATATGCCCATCTTCTGAAGAGATGTATCTTGAAATTGTAAAACTATCAGAATCTGGAATATTAGGTTCGTATAAAGTACTAGTAAGAAGAAAAATTAAATAAGTAAAAGCAGCAACTACAGCGATAAGTAATGTAACTAAAACAAAAACGTGTTGCATGATAAATTGAATAATAAGTCGTTTATTAAAATTCATATCGTCACCCTACTTTGTAACGAACTTATAACCAAGCCCGCGAACGGTTTTTATATATTCTGGTTTACTTGGATCGTGTTCAATTTTTTCACGTAGTTTTCGAATGTGGACCATAACAGTGTTGTCATCGCCATTATAGGCAGGTGCTCCCCAAACTTTTTCGTATATTTCCTCTTTCGAAAATACGTAGTTTGGATTCTCGCAAAAGAAGAGTAGTAGTTGAAAGAGTTGAGCGGAACATTCGACAATGTGACCATCCACTGTCAGTTCTGCAGAGTGCTGATCAATTTCAAATCTGCCAAATGAAATCGAGTGTGATTTTTGTTCGTGTGGTACGGTTTGTTTCATATGTCTCCGAAGCTGTGCTTTCATACGTGCTACTACTTCTAATGGATTAAAGGGCTTCGTAATATAATCATCCGCACCGTATGAAAATCCGGATATTTTATCTAAATCAGATGCTTTTGCTGATAGGAAGAAAATTGGACAATCTGTTTGTTGGCGAATGATTGGACAAATATCAAAACCGGATTGTCTAGGAAGCATTACATCTAAAATAATTAAATCGTAATTGTTTTGCTTAGTTAGAGATAAAGCTATTTCAGCTGATGTTGCAGTTGTAATATGAGAAAAACCTTCTTTTTCAAGAATGGTAGTTAGTAATTGTAAAATTGCTGTTTCATCATCAACAAGTAAAATATTTGCTCGGTACATAAAAATCCCTCCTAATTTTCTCGAATATCATATCATCATTTTGTAACTTATGGAATTTTTAAGGAAATTTTAAGGTTTTCTTTCGCAAAAAATTAAGAATCAAATGATATGATAAAAGTAACATAGGGGAGGAGATGAGTGTGAATCCGTTTCAAGTGATGCGAGCTAGATATTTTTTAATTGTATTTGCACTATTAATTTTAATAGCGAGAAGTAGTGGCGATTTGCTAACAAGTATATTTCATATACAAAATTCTTCTTTTATAAATATCCTTATATTCTATATCCTTCCGATCATATGGATTTTTTATGAGTATAGAAAGCATCGCATTTCATTTTCATTGTTTGTTAATAAAAATGAAACATTTAACTTGGTGCAAGTTTTATACATTACGGTTATGTTGTGCATGTTTAGTTACGGGTATCTTATTTTGTATATGTATAGTTTTGCATGGATTACACCGGACTTTATTATGAATGCATTGCATGAACCGATTATAGATAGTACTGGGGGATATGTATATCAAGTCATTAGGGTCGTATTCATCGCACCAATTATCGGGGAGTTTGTTTTTCGCGGATTTTTACTTCAACGTTTTGCAACAAAATGGGGAACGAGCATAGCGACCATCGTTGTAGCAATATTGTTTGCGTTGTTACATGTTGATTTCCTCGGTGCAGCCATATTCAGCATCGTATTATCAATCGTATATATTCGTACGAAAAGTTTACTCATGCCAATTGCAATACATATGTTAAACAATGCATTTGTAATGGGTGCGTCTTTTTTAATAAGTAGAGAAAAAATTATGAGTTTTGCCGATTTCTCAAATTACACGACATTCTTTCCTGGACTTATTATTTTTATAACAGGATTAAACTTAGTACTTATCTTTTTATTTGTTAATCGTAAATATTGGAGTAAAGAAGTGCCAGTTATATATGCAGAGCAGGAAAAGAGCTTTTCAGATGTAGTGGGGAGTAAATGAGATGAAGAAGACGGTTGAAAAAATATTAAAAGATATTATAGATGCTACGTCTATTACAGATATGTGTGATAAAAGCGTTTGTCATTGGCTTCAACCTGTAGTAGATACGATTGTGTTTCCAGAGTATTACTTATTTTCTAGTACTCATTTAAAAGAAAATATTATTTCTCTTCTTATTGTGTTCGGGGTTTTACTAATATTTGGTCTAATTGTAGAAGAAATGATGAAGTGCATCTTCAGAAAGAATGAAGAGAAGTATATGTGGATTCATAAAGTATTCGAGAAAGTAATGGTGGCTTTCCTTTTGTTTTATGGTATAAAAACAATCATTTACTTTATAGCTTTGAAACATCATTAATTCGAAATTTGAAAGGGATGTATAAAATTATATGAATGAAACGATATCATCAAATAAGTTTTTTTATTTGATTTTACTTAGTCTAGTGTTAATAACGACAGTGAATGTTATTTTGCGCTGGGAGGAAGCTTATTTTTTCATGTATTTAGCGCTCCATTTGTTGGGGATTTTATGTATAAGTGGTGGAGTGGTTACTGAAAAAAAGAATGAAGAAAGCGTTAACTATATGTGTGTGATCGGTCTTGTTTTACTTTTAGCTGTACAAGGTATTATGAAATATAGTTCTTTCTCTTTACAAGATTTTAGTTTATTAATAGATGTACTTCCTTAAAGAGGCTTTTTATTTTATCTAAAAAGCAAGTAGGGTACGTGTTGGTTTGTAAGTGTACGGATTGTGAACCGAAGAAAGTGTTTAAAGATAGGTAAAACTCTTCTTATGTAGAAGAGTTTTTTTATGTAAATAAAAAGATCCAGAGCAATTCACATAATAAGCTTGTTCTAATTTAGCGTGTACGAACTTACAATAATAATAGACAGGCAGCATAGAGGAGGGAATAGCGTGAGGAAGGTTATTGGTTGGTCGCTTTTTTTGTACGTTGGATTTGCGTTACTTATATATTGGTATTTATTTGGATGGAATCATGAACTTATTCCGGACATGTATAAGGGAACGAGTGCAGATCCAGAAACGTTTATGAGTGCTAGAGAGCTTACGCTAAGCCAAGATTATTCGCGCGTGAAAAATTTACTATACTTTTTAGCGACGCCTCTTGAATGGATTATTTTATTATTTGTACTTGTGCTAGGTATTTCAAGAAAGTTTGAGAAATGGTCGAAGGAAACGACTAAAATAAGTGTTTTGCAAGTTGCGATTTATTTCTTTTATTTATCATTATTGACAACAGTGCTTGCCTTACCGATGCAATGGATTGGCCGGAAAGTGTCCGTTGATTACGGCATTTCAACACAAAGTACACAAAGCTGGATAAAAGATCATGTTATCGGTTTTTGGGAAAGTTATGCGACTATGTTAATCGTAGTTACCGTTCTATTATGGCTTATCCGTAAATTTCCGAAGAGATGGTGGCTCGCAGGATGGGCGCTCTCTGTTCCATTTACAATCTTTTTAACATTCATACAGCCTGTCGTTATTGATCCACTGTATAACGACTTCTCGACGCTGAAAAATAAAGAATTAGAAACGAAAATTTTAGCGATAGCAGACAAAGCGGACATTCCTGCTAAACACGTATATGAAGTAAATATGTCAGAAAAAACGAATGCATTAAATGCTTACGTAACAGGAATTGGCCCTAACGCCCGTATTGTAATGTGGGATACAACGCTTAAGCAGTTAAAAGATAAAGAGATTTTATTTATCATGGCTCATGAAATGGGACATTATGTTATGAAGCATATATATTTTGGAGTTGCAAGTTATGTATTGCTATCGTTTATAGGTATGTTTTTAATTAGTCGTATTATAAATATGTGTATTCGCAAATGGGGAGATACATTGCAAATTTCAAAAGTGGCATGTTTCTCCATTTTACCTTTATTTTTCTTAATTTCTTCTATACTCTCTTTTGCAGCACAACCAGCAACAAACTACGTTTCACGTATAGAAGAAAGAGCCGCAGATCAATATGCTTTAAATATGACGAAGGACGGGAAATCTGGTGTGAAAACTTTTCAATATTTATCAAAAACAAGTTTAAGCCAAGTAAATCCGCCTGCGTTAGTGAAATTTTTCTTATACACGCACCCACCAATTTTTGAAAGAATTCATACGTTTGAACAATATGAGAAACAAAGCAAAAAGGAGTAGCATGATAGCTACTTCTTTTTTTATAGAGATATAAGTTTCATATTGGGAATATTTATCATTGCTTTTTATTGTGATTTTGTAAATAATAAGCTATAAAATTCTAAAAATCTATATATAAAGGAATAAAGGTGGAAAAATGTATTTTTTACAAAATTTAAAAGTGAAATATAAATTATTAGCGCTTATTTCATTAGCAGTTTTAGGTATGGTAATTATAAGCAGTGTAGCAATTAGTTCTATTAATAAGATTAAGCATGATACAGAGGTTGTAGTAGATGATTATCAATATTCTGCAATTTTATTAGAAGGAATGCTTCGCACACAAAATTCACTAGAATATAATTTATTAGAATTAATTACGGTATCACAAAATGAAGTGGCAAATAAAGAGGGAATAATTGATAATATTGAAAAGGATCTTAAAAAATATGATTCTTTATTAAAAGAATATGATGATGGTTTTAATTTAAGTAAGCAAGAGGATGAACTGTTTCAGAAGATGAAGAAATCTTTGCCAAGTTATAAAGATACATATAAAAAATTATTTGAAAAGGCAAAGGCAACAAACGAGCCACAAATGGTAAATGAATTTCAGAAGGAATTAAAACCGAAGGGAATAGAGTTAGCTGGTTATGCAGTGGATCTAGAATCGTATGTTTCAAATTTAGCTGACCAAGTATTTAAAGATTCTCAAAAAATGATTGATCGTTCCGTTATTACCTTTATCATTCTTGTAGTAGTTACTACAATCGTTATATGTATAGTAAGTTATATTATTAGCAAGCTCATAGTTGCTCCTTTACAAACGGTTAGTCGTATGATGGAAAGAGCGAAAGAAGGAGATTTAACCGTACATGGTGATTATACTGCTAAGGATGAATTAGGTGTATTAGTAAGTAATTTTAACGAGATGATTGCAGGGCTAAGAACAAATATGGAAGAAGTAGAGAATAATATTCAGCTTTTATTCCAACATGCAGACGGAGTAGTATCTGCATCAGAAGTATCTAGTAGTGCAGCGAAGAAAATCACTATGGATATTGAAGAAGTTGCAAATGGTGCAGAGAGTCAAATGCAAGCAATGGAACAAACTGCGGGTGCGATGGAAGAGTTGACGCAAGGAATGCAGAGTATAGTCAATACATCATCCTCTGTAAATGAATTATCTGCTCAATCAGCATTAGATGCAGAGAGTGGTAACAAATTAATGAAACAAATGATTCAACAGATGGATACAATCCAAAATTCGGTACATAGCGGTGTGAAACAAGTAGAGACTATGAAAGAACAATCAGAAGAAATTGTTAAAATCATTGATGTTATGCAAGGTATTACCTCCCAGATTAACTTATTAGCATTAAACGCCGCAATTGAGGCTGCACGTGCTGGTGAAAGTGGTAGAGGATTTGCAATTGTGGCAGATGAAGTGCGGAAATTAGCAGAACAATCTAGTGATTCTGCAAAACAAATTGAGAATCTTATTACTCAAGTTATGGGAACAACGAACCATACGGTACATATGATGGGGAAAGTAGATAATGAGGTACAGGCAGGTACACAAGTAGTAATGCATACAGAAAAAGTATTTGGAACAATTACAGAAAAAGTACAGCAAGTATCTGAGCAAATTCAAACGGTATCTATGTCTACAGATGAAATTGCAGCGAGTAGTGAGGAAATCTCGGCTTCTGCAGAAGACATGGCTCAAATTTCCCAAAGATCATCTGACCGAACTGATAGGGTAAAAGAGTCTATTCAACAGCAAGAAAAATCTGTTCAAGAGATTTCGGTTTCAATTGAACATATGCATAACGCAGCAGGAAAACTAAAACAAATAGTTGCCCAATTTACTCTTCAAAAGTAGTAGCATATTTGAGTGTTAATAAATATAAAAAAAGCATCCTCTTTTAATAAAAAAGGATGCTTTTTTTATTGCTACTATTCATAGACTTCAGGCATTTTCAAGGCGATGATTTATACATACTAGATTTGTATATTACTTATTTTTTGACAGTTTAAGAGATTTATCGACGAGACTCATTTCTGTATTAGTGTTTTTAGATCCTGCTGTTGCCAAACTATTAGACCGGATTTAGATGCAAGTAATAGGGAGTATCCTTATATTTTTAGGGATGGTACTAACTTTTCGCAAGGGAAGAGAAGGCGAGTTATCATTGAAGGGGAATGCTACCTCTGAAATATAAATCATGAATATAGTAATCGCCATTAGGTATCTCCTTTTCGCGCCAATAAAGGGAAGTTGTAAAGTGAAAAGGAGTTTATAAAGAGATTGTAGAATGTTTTAGTACATAACACCTTAGAGGTGACAACTTCCTTTTTGAAAAAGAAAGAAGGAGGCATAAAGCAGAAAGGTAGTGGAAATATTTCTTCTAGAAGATTTGCATTTTATCTTACATTCACCAAAAAGAGTACTCCTGAAACAATGAAATTCATTTTATTTGAATGAAATAGGGAGAGAGGATAATGAAGAAAAAAATATTGGGTGTAATGATGATTGCGACAATGGCAGGAGGTATATTTGCAGGGACGAATGTGACGCCTGTAAAAGCGGAAGAGTATCCACAAATGATTGTGTTTGAAGATGTTCCATACGGATTTTGGGCATATGATGCTATTATGGATTTAGCATATCATAAAATTATATTAGGGTATGGAAACGGGAAGTATGGTGTTGGTGATCTTATAACACGTGAACAAGTAGCTGGGACTATTTACAGAACACTTGAGATAAAAGAAGAAGGGCCAGTAGCGAATCCATATAAAGATGTTTCTGATAGTACAACAACTTTTAAAAAGGAAATTTTGGCGTTAACAAAACGTGGTGTTTTTACAGGGGATGGCCAAGGGAATTTTAGGCCGAAAGCACCAATCTCTAGAGCGGAAATGGCTGTCATTTTAAAACGAGCATTTAATTTTGAAACGAAACAAAAACATACATTTAAAGATATTCCAAAAGGCCACTGGGCAGAAGATGCAATTAGTGCGCTACAATCTAATAATGTTGTAAGAGGAACTGGGAATGGCATGTATGAATTAAATCGCTCTGTACCTAGAGAACAATATGCTCAGTTTATTAATAATGCGATTATTAATTATCATTTGAAAGAGGATTGGAAATAGAGTGAAATATGAAAGCACAAATAGAAATATTTGTGCTTTTTTGTTTGTTTAAAAAAGAATTATTATTCGTTTATTTGTATTTTTAATGTTATACATAAGCTTTATAATCAACCCCATAAAAAAGACATGATGTGTAATAAGATTCACAAAAACGTCACGAAATGTGTCGGAAAAAATATATACATATTGGGGAGGAAATGTAATGAGCAAAAAATTATTAAAAACAGCTACAGCATTAACAATTATGGGTGGGGTGTTATTCACAGCAGAGAGTAATAGTGTAAAAGCGGAAAGTGCACCGTTGCAAAAAGCAAATACAATTGTATTTAAAGATGTACCAAAAGGACATTGGGCATATGAGGCAATTCATGAATTAGCGGAACAAGAAATAATTTTGGGATATGGCGATGGAATATTCGGTTTTGGGGATAATGTAACACGTGAGCAAGTTGCAGCTTTAGTTTACCGTGTGTTTGATATGGAAGAACAATATGAAAATCCATATGGAGATATTGATGAAAATTCAACAAGCTTTATCGAGGAGATATTGGCTTTAACGGAAATGGGAATTTTCCAGGGAGACGAGAATGGAAACTTTAGGCCGAAGGCGACGTTAACGCGTGCGGAAATGGCACAAGTTCTTACGAATGCTTTTGACTTACAGGCAAAGGGATCTCATAACTTTAATGATGTTTCAGCAAATTCATGGGCAACGAATGCAATTAGTGCAGTACAAACAAATGGTATTACAATGGGAATCGGAGAAGGTAAATTCGGTCCGTCTATGAAGGTAACGAGAGAACAATACGCACAGTTTTTACATAGAGCAATATTGCATGATATGGAACAAGGGCAGTAATAAAGTTTAACTAGTCAAAGTGAAATTTAAAAATAATACAAAAAGGTCGTTGTTGTATAACAGTGGCCTTTTTTTGTATGAAATAAAGCGCGAAAGAATGGCGTTTTGAAAAAAAATGAAGTGAATTTTCAAAAAAAACTTCCTTTTCTGAAGATTTGTTATATAATATAAAACATAAAATCAAATCTGTTATAAAACAGTTTAAGAAGGGGATGCTAATATGTCGACGCAAACTTCACGGGTTACACTCGTTGGAGAAATGTTACCAGCGTACAACGAAATATTGACACCTGAGGTGCTTAGTTTTTTGAAGGAACTACATGAGAATTTTAATGAGCGCCGCATAGAACTTTTACAAAAACGTGTAGAAAAACAAAAGAGAATTGATGCAGGGGAGTTTCCGAAGTTTCTAGAAGAAACAAAACACATACGTGAAGCGGATTGGACAATTGCCAAGCTGCCAAAAGACTTAGAGGATCGCCGTGTAGAGATTACTGGACCGGTAGATAGAAAGATGGTCATTAACGCTTTAAATTCAGGAGCGCATCTTTTTATGGCGGATTTTGAAGATTCGAATTCACCAACTTGGGAAAATGCAGTGGAAGGCCAAATCAATTTACGAGATGCAGTAAAGGGAACGATTTCACATGAAAATGATAAAGGGAAAGAATATAGATTAAATGAGAAAACAGCTGTACTCATTGTACGTCCAAGAGGATGGCATTTAGAGGAAAAGCATATGCAAGTTGATGGGAAAAATATGTCGGGTAGCTTAGTAGACTTCGGCTTGTACTTTTTCCATAATGCGAAAGCTCTTTTAGCAAAAGGGAGCGGCCCATACTTTTACTTACCGAAAATGGAAAGTTATTTAGAAGCGAGATTATGGAATGATGTATTCGTATTTGCTCAAAAATATATCGGCATTCCAAATGGAACGATTAAAGCAACTGTGTTACTGGAAACGATTCACGCTTCGTTTGAAATGGATGAAATTTTGTATGAGCTAAAAGATCATTCTGCTGGCTTAAACTGCGGAAGATGGGATTATATTTTTAGCTTTTTAAAGAGTTTCCGTAATCATAATAAATTCTTACTACCAGATAGAGCACAAGTCACGATGACGGCACCATTCATGCGTTCCTATTCTTTGAAAGTAATTCAAACATGTCACCGCCGTAATGCACCAGCAATTGGAGGAATGGCGGCACAAATTCCGATTAAAAATAATCCAGAAGCAAATGAAGCAGCTTTTGAAAAAGTGCGTGCTGATAAGGAGCGCGAAGCTTTAGACGGTCATGACGGGACTTGGGTTGCCCACCCTGGACTTGTACCGGTTGCAATGGAAGTATTTAATCACATTATGAAAACACCGAATCAAATTTTTAGAAAACGTGAAGAAATATGTGTAACAGAAAACGATTTACTAGAGGTACCGGTGGGAACGATTACAGAAGAGGGCCTTCGCATGAATATTAGTGTAGGTATTCAATATATTGCATCTTGGTTAAGCGGACGGGGAGCAGCACCCATTTATAACTTAATGGAAGATGCGGCAACTGCTGAAATTTCAAGAGCACAAGTATGGCAATGGATTCGTCATGAAGGTGGAAAACTAAATGATGGTCGTAATATTACGCTTGAATTAATGGAAGAGCTAAAAGAAGAAGAATTAGCAAAAATAGAAAGAGAGATTGGTAAGGAAGCCTTTAAGAAAGGGAGATTCCAAGAGGCGACAACTTTGTTTACAAATCTCGTTCGAAATGATGAATTCGTACCATTTTTAACATTACCGGGTTATGAAATTTTATAAAAAATGAAAAGGGGATGGAACAAATGAAAAACGAAAGAATCGAGAAGTTACAAGAAAGCTGGGAATTAGATGAGCGTTGGAAAGGGATCACACGTCCATATTCGGCAGAAGATGTAATTCGCCTGCGCGGGTCAATTGATATTGAACATACGTTAGCGCGTCGCGGTGCTGAGAAGCTTTGGACATCGCTTCATACAGAAGACTATATTAACGCACTTGGCGCATTAACAGGAAACCAAGCGATGCAACAAGTAAAAGCTGGGTTAAAAGCGATTTACTTAAGTGGTTGGCAAGTAGCAGCTGATGCAAACCTTTCTGGACATATGTATCCAGACCAAAGTTTATATCCAGCGAACAGCGTACCTGCTGTAGTAAAACGAATTAATCAAACGCTTCAACGTGCGGATCAAATTCAGCATATGGAAGGAAGCGATGATACAGACTATTTCGTACCGATTGTAGCAGATGCAGAAGCTGGATTTGGTGGGCAATTAAATGTATTCGAACTGATGAAAGGTATGATTGAAGCAGGTGCATCAGGTGTGCATTTTGAAGATCAATTATCTTCAGAGAAAAAATGTGGCCATTTAGGCGGAAAAGTATTACTACCAACGCAAACAGCAGTACGCAATTTAATTTCTGCACGCCTTGCAGCAGATGTAATGGGAGTGCCGACAATTATCGTTGCAAGAACAGATGCGGATGCAGCTGATTTAATTACGAGCGATATCGATCCTGTTGATAAAGCATTTATTACAGGAGAAAGAACACCAGAAGGATTTTACCGTACAAATGCAGGTCTTGATCAGGCAATTGCGCGCGGTTTAGCGTATGCACCGTATGCAGACCTCGTTTGGTGTGAAACGTCGGAACCAAATTTAGAAGATGCAAAACGATTTGCGGACGCAATTCATAAGGAGCATCCAGGAAAGCTACTTGCATATAACTGTTCACCTTCATTCAACTGGAAACAAAAACTAGATGAAAAAACAATTGCAAGCTTCCAAAAGGAAATCGCGTCTTACGGTTATAAGTTCCAATTCGTAACACTTGCTGGATTCCATTCATTAAATTACGGTATGTTTGAACTAGCACGTGGCTATAAAGAGCGCGGCATGGCAGCATACTCTGAACTACAACAAGCAGAATTCGCAGCTGAAAAACATGGCTACTCTGCAACACGTCATCAACGCGAAGTAGGAACAGGTTACTTTGATGAAGTTGCACAAGTGATTACAGGCGGAACTTCATCAACGACAGCGTTAAAAGGATCTACGGAAGAAGCACAGTTTACGAAATAAAAGGAAGGGGCACCTTTTTGAAGGGTGCCCCTTGTTATTTTCTAAACGATTCGAAAAGAGAGATTGAGTTGTCGGAAAAAAACGATACTTCCTTTTCTTTATTACTAAATCAACTCCACTCAGCCCTATGATCACGAATAAACTTCATATCTTTCTCATAATGCTCTAGATGTCCTTCATCAATCATTCTTTGGAAATTCAAGTCGCCTTCTTGCGCTTTTTGTTTCATATATGTACATAATCCTTCTAATCGAAGCAACACCATTCCTAAGTAATCTTCATCCATATTTTTATCATAGGACTGAACGAACAAATTCATTCTCTCTTTAATGCGATCTGCATGTTGCGATGAGTCATAATGAACGGCTTCACCGGATTCTGTATAATACACTCTACTTAAAGGCACACAAGTATAGAGTGTATAAGCGATATCCCATAGTCTTGGACCAGGAGCAGCAACATCGAAATCAATAATCCCTACTGGCTTCTCATTATTAAAAATAATGTTATATATGGCAAAATCATTGTGACATAAAACCTCAATGTTATTTGGAGTGTGATCCATCGGTTTCCAATCATTTAATAATGGAAAATCACTTACAGCATCATGGTAAAGGCGAAGCATCTTTGCGATTTCTTTTAATACATCATTAGATCGCATATATTCTTTTAAAGGATAATTGCCAGCTTCTCCTTCAATAAAGGATAAAATCTCTCTATCTTTTTCATCTACACCTAAAAACTTTGGAGCATAATGAAATCCTTTGTTTTCTAAATGTTGCAATAGCTTATGAATCTTTTCACTGCCCGGCTTTAACTCTCGCCGAACAGTATTTTCAGAACGATATACGTTTGAGACGTTTCCCCCTGTTAGCCTTTCTTCTTTAGCGTAGTTTGACATGTGAAAATTCCCCCTGTGATTAAAAAATCCAATTCCAAATAGTAAATAGACCAATAATGGCAGAAAAGAGAAGGCAAGCAAGGAATGCTAGACAGCCAAAAGGAACTAGCTTATCTTGCCATGTTTCTTTATACTCATAAATTAACTCCTCTGCTACTTTCTTCTGTACTGAAGATAAAGGTTGATCTTTATGCAAACCTTTTATATGGTTAGAATCGCCTTTAAACTTTAAAGCACGTGCAATATGATGAGGACTATTTCCCCTTGATTTTTCAAATAATAAACATGATTCATGCATAATATCTGTTTTATGCTCCTCTAGATACCAGTAACGTCCAGCCATTTCTGGATATTGTAATTTATAATAAATATCTCCGAGTTGTTTTCGAAGATGTAATTCATTTGGGTATGTAAAGATGAGGCCGTGCAATCTGTCTCTTGCTTTTCCAAGATTATTATTTTCAATATCCTCTTCGATTCTTTTTAATGTTTTTCTAGGAATTTTATTGGTCATAAATTCCTCCTTATTTAGAATAGAGATAATTATATTTTATAAGAAATACTAAAAATTAGAAATTCCATTTTCAAAAAAGATTGTACATTTCATTTTAAGTATGCTATGATGATGTCAGTTGAATAGTTAAATTAAGCAATCCATATGTTATCAAGTGCTGGAAACGAACGAGAAAAAGTATGTGAGAACTAGTTTATGTTTCGTATTTGATAATGTGTGGATTCTTTTTTTAGACAGGAAGACTAAAAAAATTAAAATTTGTATTTTCTTAGGAGGAAATAATCATGGCAGTAACAGGACAAGTAAAATGGTTTAATAACGAAAAAGGCTTCGGTTTCATCGAAGTTCCAGGCGAAAACGACGTATTCGTACATTTCTCTGCAATCGAAACTGAAGGTTTCAAATCTCTAGAAGAAGGCCAAAAAGTTAGCTTCGAAATCGAAGAAGGTAACCGTGGACCTCAAGCTAAAAACGTAATCAAACTATAATTTTATAGTTGATGATGGAAAAAAGGATGGCTAATGCCATCCTTTTTTTGTTGTGGAGAAAGTTTTTTTAGAGCCTGTTTTTATATCTAAATCTCTTTTTCTATGTTACAACGGGTAAAAAATTATCTGGAATGCGTATTAGTTTCTGTAGAAGAATTATTTCAGCAAGAGCAGTTACTGCGTATGATAGTAAATAACTATAAATTTGTATTCTTCATTGAAATAGGGGAATCTTTTCCAGATAGACCTTGAGTAACATCTTTTTTGTTAGCATTGTTGTTGGAATTTTGTACGTTTTGAGATGATGTTTCTAACAGTTGTTCTTGTTCCTTACTAGGGGTATTCAGAGCATCTGAGGGGATGCTATTAACCTGCTGGCTTAATAGGTTTTCTTTATCCATAGTATACAGCTCCTTTTTGGAATTCGATAAAAAGCAATGTAATTATAAAATGACCACTTATATATATTGTGTTTTTGAATGAAATTATATACAAAACTTATATTATAAAGTTAACTAATTAACGAATTGTTAGTGATGGATAAAGATGTACAAATACTATTTCTCATGTTTTATATAAGGATCATATACAAATCAAAAAAAGATGTAGAGAATCTTGGAAGAAAATATAGTTGTTTTTTAGGGTGAAGAAGAATAAATAAAATGATACTACAAATGTAAAAAGGCATTCCATAAAGGAAGGCCTTTTATTGTTCTTGCTCTAATTTTTTCTTCTCACGTTTTTTACATTCTGGACATTTTGATTTACGAAATGGTTTGGAAAAGAATAGAAGAATGAAAAATAAACCGAATATAATACTAGCTGAGTTTTTCACGATAATGACGCTGCTATTTTTCATTTGAATCGATGGTTGGATTTCTTTTTCTTCCATAGTGGCCCTCCATATATTGGATTTATATTTTAATTATAGCAAAGTTAGTTGTTGTAATGATGTGAAATGAGGAAGTGATTTCAAATATTTATAGTAGTATAAATGTTTTTTGTGTACATTATTATCTTTTTATTATTATATAGTTAATTTTAAATTTGAAGAATGGTTGATAAATAATAAATCTATGTAAAATAGTGGGATATGCAATCCGTTTTCTTTTCATAGGTGCTAAAATTATATATGCAGCTGCTAATATAAATGGAAAAAAGGAGATAATAGAGCATGGAAAGTAAAGTGGAACGCTATGTCGAAAATTATGTTGTAACGAAAAATACGATGGCCTTACTTCCTGTTATTCTAAGTGAAAAGAAAATTGTTACTCGAGTCGTTGAAATGAATGATTCTTTTTTCGTATTTCAAAAACCTCTAGATATTATAGAAAGAAGTTGCCGCAAGCATGGCTCGAGTTTCTTAGGCAGAAAAGAAGGAACGAAAGAGTTAACTCATATTACACATAAAGCACCAATTGCGATTAGTCCTACAGATCAACTTTATTTTTTCCCTACCTATTCTTACTCTAGAAAAGAGTGCGCTTGGTTGTCTCATTTTTATATTGAAAGTAATAAAGAATTAAAAGATGGAAATCTTATTATTAGATTTATAAATGGCTTTGCTGTGAAATTAGAAATATCAAAAACTAGTTTTGAAAATCAACAAAATCGTACAGCGAAATTACGTACTGAATATGAAGATCGTAGGAAAAAACAAGGGAGCCCTTGTTTTAAAGAGATTGATAAAAAAGAGGAATCAACATTAAGACCCGCTTATGAGAGTGTGTATTTTGTGAAGGAAGGCGAAGTGTGAAAGAATGGGGGGAATCCCCATTCTTTTTTTGTTTATCCCGCTATTTGTGGGCAGTAAGACCCCCACCTCAAAATTCAGCGAAAGCAAAAAAGTTAGGTGGGGGTCGGGCTGTATAGATAAAGCGATATATTTAGAAAATTACCAGTGTAATTTCATTTACCGATAAAAAATCGGAAAACCATCTAAATAACAAAACGAACGACATGTCCTGTCGAATATTGATAGATTATCATAGCTAAATAATGAAGGAATTCTTATGAAAGATATGGAAACTTTAATAAATACATCTCCATATGTCGTATCTACCATTTCCTCTTTCATATAAGCGATGATACAGTAGGGATAGTATTTAGAGTAAAGGGGTAAAGTGTAGAATGGATTTTCAGACAATCAAAGAGTATTTTTCACCAGAAAATATGGATCATATTGTTGAGAGTTATAAAGCGTTCGGACCACTTCTTGGTATTGGTTTACCGATGATAGAGGCGTTGATTCCAGCATTACCGCTTATCGTATTTGTACTGGCGAATGCTGTTGCATTTGGCTTTTGGCTCGGTTTTCTTTATTCATGGCTTGGATCAGTAATGGGTGCATTATTTGTCTTTTTCATCATCCGCCATTTTGGTCGCAGTCGTTTCTTTTCGTTTGTAAATAAGCATGAGAGAGTACGAAAAGCAATGGGGTGGATTGAAAGGAAAGGATTCGCACCGATTTTTGTTATATTTTGTTTTCCGTTTACACCGTCAGCGCTCATAAATGTTGTCGCTGGTTTATCCCGAATTAGTGTAAAACAGTTTGGTCTAGCGTTAGCATTCGGAAAACTTGTGATGATTTTTATTTTAACGTATATCGGTCATGATTTAATGTCATTTATTCATAACCCGGTGAAATCAGTCATTGTAGCGATTGGTATTTTTATTCTATGGTATGTCGGTAAGAAAATTGAAGTAAAATTAGAACTACATTAAGAATAGTCTTCTTTGTAAAGGAAAGCTTCAGTATTAAAGGATAAGGGGAGAAGCAGATGAAGAAAACTTTGAAAAAAGAAGGCATAGAGTGGATACGAACAATTTTAATTGGTGTATTATTAGCTGTATTTTTTCGAACGTTTTTCTTTTCAACGTATGTTGTAGAGGGGAAGTCAATGATGCCGACATTGCAAGATGGCAATATGCTCGTTGTAAATAAGGTGAGTTATCAAGTTGGGGACTTGAACAGATTTGATGTTGTGGTGTTTCATGCGAATAAAAAAGAGGACTATGTAAAGCGAATTATCGGTTTACCTGGAGATCATATTGAATATAAGCATGATAAGTTATATATAAATGGACAATTTATTGATGAGCCGTATTTAGAGAAGTATAAGAAAGAGATAAATGGAAGGCAACTAACAGGCGACTTTACATTAGAAGAGTTAACGAAAGAAAAGCTGGTGCCACCCGGGTTTATTTTTGTAGTAGGTGATAACCGGCTCGGGAGCTGGGATAGTAGACACTTTGGCTTTGTAAAAGCTGATACAGTCGTCGGTAAAGTTGATTTGCGATATTGGCCAATTCAAGAGGTACAAACGAATTTTTCAAAAGGTTGATATAATGAAGTAGAAGTATAGAAAAGGCAAACAACTCAGTTTGTCTTTTTTCGTGTACTATAATACAATTATAGTAGCAAACTAACGTTCGTTATGTAAGTGAAAGGTGGGGTTACATGTCACTTCGATTTGTGATTGGTAGAGCGGGAAGTGGAAAAAGTACACTTTGTTTACGTGAAGTGCAAGAAGAGTTAAAACAGCGCCCGAGAGGGAAAACAATATTATATCTTGTGCCAGAACAGATGACATTCCAGACGCAGCAGGCGTTAATTGGAAGTGAGGATGTAAGAGGTTCTATTCGGGCACAAGTTTTTAGTTTTTCACGATTAGCGTGGAAGGTACTGCAAGAAGTTGGCGGAGCAAGTCGTCTTCATATCGATGAAGCTGGTGTACATATGTTACTCCGTAAAATTGTAGAGTCTCGTAAAGATGGGTTATCGGTGTTCCAAAAAGCAGCGGAGCAAAACGGTTTCTTTGAACATCTTGGCAGTATGATCGCGGAGTTTAAACGTTACAATGTAACGCCATCTAACGTATATGAAATGTGGCAACAATTAGATGCGCATAGTAGCAGTGCCGAACAAAAGTTACTAGCGAATAAAGTGTATGATTTACAGTTACTATACGATGATTTTGAACGTGCTTTAATTGGAAAATACTTAGATTCAGAAGACTACCTGCAATTGCTAGTGGAAAAGCTTCCGCAGTCTGAATATGTAAATGGTGCGGAAATTTATATAGATGGATTTCATTCATTCTCCCCGCAAGAGTTAGAGATTGTAAGACAGCTTATGATTTGCGGAGCGAAAGTTACGATCACGTTAACGATAGATGAAAAAACGTTAGCACAGCCAGTAAATGAACTCGATTTATTTTATGAAACGACGTTAACGTATGAAAAAATAAAACAAGTAGCGCGTGAAGAGAAAATAGAAATTGAAAAAACAATTCCACTTATGGAACAGCCGCGTTTTCATTCTCCAGCATTAGCGCATTTAGAAGCTCATTATGAAGCGCGTCCGAATGAAAAATTTAACGGTGAAGCGAGTGTAACGATTAGTACAGCTGCGAATTTACGAGCGGAGGTAGAAGGTGTTGCTCGTGAAATTCGTAAACTTGTTGCGGATGAAAAATATCGTTACCGAGATATTGCTGTGCTTCTGCGTAACGGGGAAAGTTATTACGATGTGATGCGGACTTTATTTACAGATTATAATATCCCGCACTTCATCGATGAAAAACGCCCGATGTCACATCATCCATTAGTAGAATGTATTCGTTCTGCTTTAGAGATTATTAGCGGGAATTGGCGTTACGATGCGGTGTTCCGCTGCGTGAAAACAGAGCTTTTATATCCATTAGACGTAAGAAAAGAAACGATGCGCGAAGAAATGGATGAGTTTGAAAACTACTGTTTAGCGTACGGTGTACAAGGAAAGAGATGGACTTCAGAGGATCCGTGGATGTATCGCCGTTATCGTTCTCTTGACGATACGAACGGGATGATTACAGACAGTGAACGTGAAATGGAAGAGAAAATAAATAGGCTACGCGACGTTGTAAGAACGCCTGTTATTCGCATGCAAAAAAGGTTGAAACGTGCGGGAACAGTTATGCAAATGTGTGAAGCAGTTTACTTGTTTTTAGAAGAACTGGATGTTCCGAAGAAACTAGAAGAATTACGTATACGTGCAGAAGAAAGTGGAGATTTCTTATTTGCGACAGATCATGAACAAGTATGGGAAGAAGTAATGAGCCTTCTTGATACATTTGTAGAGATGCTTGGGGAAGAGAAAATGTCTCTTTCTATGTTTACTGACGTTATGTCGACAGGTCTTGAGGCACTTCAATTTGCTAACATTCCGCCGTCATTAGACCAAGTGTTAATTGCTAATATTGATCACTCCAGGTTATCTGATGTGAGAGCAACGTTTATTATAGGTGTAAATGAGGGTGTCATTCCAGCAGCACCTATGGATGAAGGTATGCTTTCTGATGAGGAAAGAGAAGTTCTTGGTGCAGCAGGGATTGAATTAGCGCCAACGACGAGACAAACTTTGTTAGAAGAACAGTTCGTTATGTATCAAATGGTAACGAGAGCATCTGAGAAGTTATACATTTCATGCCCGCTTGCAGATGAAGAAGGAAAGACGTTACTTGCGTCTAGCTTTATTAAGAAAATAAAAAGAATGTTCCCTAATGTGAAAGATTCGTTTATTACGAATGATGTAAACGACTTATCACGCTCAGAACAAATTTCATATGTAGCAACGCCAGAAGTGACGTTATCTTACGTTATGCAGCAACTACGAACGTGGAAACGATACGGATTTGAAGGGAATTTAGATTTTTGGTGGGATGTATATAATTTCTACGTAACGTCAGATGAATGGAAACAAAAAAGTAGTCGCGTGCTATCAAGTTTATTTTACCGAAATCGTGCGCAGAAACTAAGTACAGCAGTAAGTAGAGATTTATACGGAGATACAATTAAAGGAAGCGTCTCTCGTATGGAACTATTTAATCGTTGTGCATACGCTCATTTCGCGCAGCATGGTTTGTCGCTTAGAGAGCGTGATATTTTCAAACTTGATGCGCCAGATATCGGCGAATTATTCCATGCGGCATTAAAGAAAATTGCGGACAAGTTATTGCGTGAAAACCGCACTTGGGCGGATTTATCAATAAAAGAATGTGAACATCTTTCTGTTTTAGTAATAGAAGAAATTGCACCGTTATTACAACGACAAATTTTATTAAGTTCAAATCGTCATTTCTATTTAAAACAAAAACTACAACAAATTATTTTCCGCACGTCAATCATTCTTCGTGAACATGCGAAGTCGAGCGGATTCGTACCAGTTGATTTAGAGGTGCCGTTCGGTATGGGTGGTACAGGGTCACTTCCGCCAATGGAATTCTCATTACCAAATGGTGTAAAGATGGAAGTAGTCGGTCGTATTGACCGTGTTGATAAGGCAGAAGATGAAAACGGGACGTTCTTACGTATTATTGATTATAAATCAAGTTCAAAAGCGTTAGATTTAACGGAAGTGTATTACGGATTAGCACTTCAAATGTTAACGTATTTAGATGTTGTTACTTCGAATGCACAGACGTGGATGAAAAAAGGCCACGCAGCATCACCAGCTGGTGTATTGTATTTCCATATTCATAACCCAATCGTTGAGATGAAAGGTGACGCATCTGAAGCTGAAATTGAAAAAGAAATTTTAAAGAAATTTAAAATGAAAGGACTCGTATTAGGAGATGCTGACGTTGTTCGTTTAATGGATAACAAACTTTCAACAGGAAGCTCAGATATTATTTCTGCTGGCCTGAAAAAAGACGGTAGCTTTAGTGCGCGTTCAAGTATTGCAAGTGAGCAAGAGTTTAACGTACTGCAAAAATATGTACACCATACGTTTGAAAATATTGGAAAAGATATTACAGAAGGTGTTATCGATATTGCTCCTTATAAAATGGGAAATAAAGCAGCATGTACGTTCTGTAACTTCAAATCTGTTTGTCAATTTGATGAGTCACTTGAAGATAATCAGTTCCGATCGTTAAAAGATATGAAAGATAGCGAAGCGATGGAGAAAATAAGAGAGGAGGTTGGCGGAGAATGATAGAAAATTGGCCTAAAAAACCAGAAGGTAGTCAATGGACAGATGACCAGTGGAAAGCTGTTGTAGCGAACGGACGTGATATTTTAGTTGCGGCTGCAGCTGGATCAGGTAAAACAGCAGTATTAGTTGAACGTATTATTAAAAAGATTATTAATGAAGAGAACCCAGTCGATGTCGACCGCCTGCTCGTTGTAACATTTACGAATGCAGCAGCGCAAGAGATGAAAAACCGAATCGGGGAAGCGTTAGAAAAGGTATTAATTGATGAACCAGGCTCTCAACACGTAAGAAAGCAGCTGAGCCTATTAAATAAAGCTTCCATTTCAACAATTCACTCATTCTGTTTACAAGTAATTAGAGGATATTACTACATGCTTGATGTTGATCCTCGTTTCCGTATTGCGAATCAAACAGAAAATGAATTGTTAAAAGAAGAAGTGCTAGATGACATATTAGAAGAAGAGTATGGCATCGAAGATAATATGATATTCTTTGAACTCGTTGATCGTTATACGAGTGACCGTAGTGATGATGACTTACAACGTATGATTTTAGCGCTTCATACAGAATCAAGAGCGCATCCAAATCCGGAAAAATGGCTTGATAAATTAGTAGAAGCATATGACGTAGAAGGAAAGACAATTGAGGATTTAGTATATGCTTCTTATTTATTAGAAGATGTGAAATTCCAGCTTGAAACAGCGGAACAGCATATTCGTAAGGCAACTGAACTCGCAATGCTTCCTGACGGTCCAGCGCCTCGCATTGAAACCCTGCAAGCAGATGTAGCTTTACTTGGAACGCTATCATCAGCTGCTCGTGAGTCGTGGACAAGATTGTATGAAGCGATGCAAAACGTATCGTGGCAAACGTTAAAGCGTATTAAGAAAAGTGATTACAATGAAGATGTTGTAAAACAAGTAGACTCTCTTCGTAATAAAGCGAAAGATGAAGTGAAGAAATTACAGGAAGAGTTATTTAGCCGCAAACCGGAAAGTTTCTTACGAGATTTTCAAGATGTGCACCCAGTATTAGAAAAGCTTGTTCAACTTGTAAAAGTATTTACAGAGCGTTTCCAAGCGATGAAGCGAGATAAAGGAATGGTCGATTTTACAGATTTAGAGCATTTCTGTTTACAAATTTTAAGTGAACAAAGTGAAAATGGTGAAATGAATCCGTCAGCAGTGGCGCTCCAATATCGTAATAAATTTGCTGAAGTATTAGTCGATGAATATCAAGACACGAACTTTGTACAGGAATCCATTATTAAATTCGTAACGAAAGATTCTGAGAGTGAAGGAAACTTGTTCATGGTTGGTGACGTAAAGCAGTCGATTTATCGTTTCCGACTAGCCGAGCCAGGACTATTCTTAGGAAAATATAAACGCTTCACACAAGAAGGATTGGGCGGCGGAATGAAGATTGACTTAGCGAAAAACTTCCGTAGTCGTCATGAAGTACTAGCAGGTACGAACTTTATTTTTAAACAAATTATGGGCGAAGAAGTTGGGGAAATTGACTACGATGCTGACGCTGAACTAAAGCTAGGTGCTACCTATCCAGAAGGTGAAGATGTAGCAGCAGAATTACTATGTATTCAGCAAACGGAAGAAGAAGTAATGGATGGAGAAGAAGGTGCAGAAGTCGAAAAAGCACAGCTAGAAGCTCGTCTTATGGCGCAGCGTATTAAAGCGATGGTTGATTCAGGTTATGAAGTGTATGATCGTAAAACGGATAGTATGCGCCCTGTACAATACCGTGATTTCGTTATTTTACTCCGCTCGATGCCGTGGGCGCCGCAAATTATGGAAGAGTTAAAATTGCAAGGAATTCCAGTATATGCTGACCTTGCGACTGGTTATTTTGAAGCGACAGAAGTAAATATTATGATGAACGTATTCCGCGTTATTGATAATCCGATGCAAGATATTCCGCTTGCAGCTGTACTTCGTTCACCGATTGTGGGACTAAATGATGAAGACCTTGCGACGCTTCGTGCTCATGGGAAGAAAGGGTCATTTTATGAAGTAATGAGCTCGTTCTTAAAAGGAGCACCGCTTGAAGAAGAGCAAGAACTTCATGATAAATTAGAGTGGTTTTATAATTTACTGCAAGGATGGCGTGAATTTGCCCGTCAACAATCCCTTTCTGATTTAATTTGGAAAGTGTACGGTGAGACAGGTTATTACGACTTCGTTGGCGGTTTACCAGCTGGAAAGCAAAGGCAGGCAAACTTGCGCGTGCTATATGACCGTGCAAGACAATATGAAGCAACATCATTTAGAGGGTTATTCCGCTTCTTGCGTTTTATTGAACGTATTTTAGAACGCGGTGATGATATGGGTACGGCGAGAGCCCTCGGTGAACAAGAAGACGTTGTTCGCATTATGACGATTCATAAAAGTAAAGGGCTAGAGTTCCCGGTCGTATTTGTAGCTGGACTCGGTCGTCGTTTTAATACACAAGACTTAATGAAGCGTTTCTTACTGCATAAAGATTTCGGTTTCGGTTCACAATTTATCGATCCGCGTAAACGAATTAAATATACGACATTATCACAGCTTGCGATTAAGCGTAAAATGAAAATGGAATTAATTGCAGAAGAAATGCGCGTATTATACGTAGCGTTAACGCGTGCGAAAGAGAAGCTAATTTTAATCGGAACAGTTAAGGATGCAACTAAGGAAATGGAAAAATGGCTTGATGCGAGGGAACATAGTGAATGGTTATTACCAGATCACATACGTGCTGGGGCGTCTTGTTATTTAGACTGGATTGCACCTTCATTATATAGACACCGTGATAGTGAAATGCTTCTTGAATTAGGACAAGGAAGCATTCCGGATGAAATTTACGGGTATGACACTAGCTGGAAAGTAGAAGTTGTGGACGGTAACACGCTTCTTGCACCAGAGCCAGTTCAAGAAGAGAAACAAGAATTGTTAGAAGCGCTTCGTGAGAAAAAGGCTGTTCCCCTGCAAAGTGAACGGAAAGAAGAAGTGTACGACAGATTAATGTGGAAGTACGGATATGAGGATGCGACATCTCATCGTGCGAAGCAATCTGTTACAGAAATAAAGAGAAATTATCAATCTGAAGAAGGTAGCGATAACGCCTTTATTAAAAAACTACGTGCACCAATTAAAACACGTCCGCGCTTTATGGAGAAAAAAGGGTTAACGTACGCAGAGCGTGGAACAGCAGTCCATGCCGTTATGCAGCATGTAGATTTGAAGAAACCGATTACGGCCGAAACGCTACAAGAACAAATCGCAGGAATGGTAAATAAGGAATTATTAACATTCGAGCAGGCGGAAGAAATAGCGATTGAAAAAGTAATTTCATTCTTTGACAGTGACTTAGGTAAAAGGGTATTAGCGGCGAAAAGTGTTGAGCGTGAAGTACCATTTACGATGATGCTTGCAGCAGAAGAAGCATATCAAGATTGGCAAGGGGAGAGTGAAGAAACGATTCTTGTCCAAGGGGTTATCGACTGCATGATTGAAGAGGAAGATGGCATTACGTTAATCGACTTCAAAACAGATACGATTGAAGGGAAATTCCCAGGTGGATTCGAACAAGCAAAACCAATTTTAGAAGATCGATATAAAGTGCAACTTTCGTTATATGCAAAAGCACTCGAGAAAAGCTTACAACATCCTGTGAAAGAGAAATGTTTATATTTCTTTGATGGGAATCACGTTGTAAATATTGAAGAATAGAGGGGCTTGAAAATGGTAAAGGAAAAAACGTTAAGAACTTGTGAACAGGGACACGAGTATTATAAAAGTAGCGATTGTCCAACTTGCCCAACCTGTGAGAAAGAGAGAAAACCAAAAGAAGGTTTTCTCTCTCTTCTTTCAGCACCAGCAAGAAGAGCATTAGAGCACCACGGAATTCAAACTGTAGAAGAACTCTCAAAATATAGTGAAAAAGAAATTTTAAAACTGCATGGTATGGGACCTGCGTCTTTGCCGAAGCTTAGACAAGCTTTGGAGGAGAGCGGATTATCATTTAAATAAAATGAAATAGTGCCTCTTCACTCCTTACTTGTTTATACCACTATTTGTGAACAGTAAAGCTCTTGCTGATTAAAATTTCATTTTAATAATTTGAATTAGATAAAAGAAAAAAGTAGGAGAATATCTCCTACTTTTTTTACGCTGTTCCAATCTGATCTTGATCCGCCACATCAGAATCAAACGTATTTGTTGCACTAACACCGCTAAAAGTATTCACAACAAACCCAACATTGGAAGCTCCAGATCCGTTATAGGCTTTCGTGTTTTCTTTCGGAGACACGTTATAAAAATCTCCTAAGTTGAAAGAGCCGTTACTGTTTTGAACAACGAGATTTCCTACAACTGAAGGCATACCATCCACCTACTTTACTAAGCTTTTTAATTACTATATGAATTATTGTGCGGAAGGTTCATTTGTAATATATTGGCGGATTTGCATAATACGAGAGTTATTAAAAACATAATCAACATTTCCAATTTGAAAGCAACCAGAATTTAAAAGTGTCCGTAATTCAACGTTATTAACTTCAATAAAAGGGCATTCATTTACAATATTTAATTTTACATCTGTCGTTCGTTTTGGAATTGTAATGTGTTCATCTGTAAAGATTTCAAAAGCATCAAAACGACCTTCTCCCTTTATATAACAAGGAATTTCACGGTGGACGGCAAGAGCTCTACTTTTTAATTCCATTTGGTTTGCATCTCCAACTTGCAATACGGCAGTAATCCCTAAAGAAATAATAGAAACATTTTGGACAATGGACACATGATGCAACATAATTTCTCAGTCTCCTTAACCTGGAGTAGGAGGGACATCTGTTACTAATGGTACAAATGGACCCTCTGTAACTGTTTCAAATGGTGTATCGAGAATAGAAGATAGAATGAGGAGATTTGCATCTCCAATTAAAAAGAGTGCGGACGACGATACACCGTTCATTTTAATCTGTCCGACTTTTAACTCACGGTTTACAACGTTAAGGTTCATACATACTTACTCCTTTCGGAAATTTCCCGGTATGTGCTGAATAAAGGAGAGAAAGGCTTTGTCAATATCTTGTTTCATTGCCTGAATAATGATATCTCGTAAATAATCTGGATCTGTTGAAATACCTTCATATGATTGCGCTTGTGATAAATAATAAGGGAGTCGATGCTCCATCTGTTTTTTTATGTCATCTACCATCATTTGTCGATACATTTCATCAAGCGGTGTTCTCTCTTCTTGTTCAAAATGGAGAATACGATTATATGCTTCTTCATCTAAGTATCGATGCATTTCTTGGAGGATACCTTGATAAAAGTCTGGGTTTGTTTCGGTTTCAGGGTTTACCTTCAATGTTTCTGTATCCACTTGAAAATCTTCAATTTGTTGTCCTTTTGCTGAAAATGGGTTTAAACCAATATTTAAAGTACCATTTAAATTTTCGACTTTTAATTGATCGAATTTGTATTCCACTTTTCCTACAGAAGAGGAGGGGCGATTTTTTAATTCGTTAAGCTCTTCTTGGAGTTGGCGCACTTGTTCTTCTAAATTTAGGATGGCTGCTTGTTGTGTTTGAAGAGCTTGTTGAAGTTGGTGTAAGTAAGTATATATATCTTGATTCATTTGTGAAACCTCCTTTTCAATAGGGAGGGTAAAAATATTCCTGCTATATATTTATGACAAGGATGTCTTAAGAAGAACTAGTTGATGGTTTGATAGAAATAATTTGTCCTTTTGCCTGTAATGGGCGAAGCGGCTCCGTAAATCCGCCCGTATTTGAAAATTTAGATAGGGCTTTAATACTTCCGGCAGTACCAATTTGGAACACAGAAGAGGTTGTAATACTATCAATTTTAATACTGTTGATGATGATACTTTGGTTTACATAAAAATTCAATGCAATTGCCTCCTTTAAGTTGAGCCAATTATCGCTTGATCGATTACATCTGAATCGTTGACAGTCGTTGCACTTTGATAATTGTAGACAGAAACATTATCTCCAACGTTGAAAGAACCGGCCCCGGCGAAAGCACGTGAGTAACTAATAGGCCTAATCGCAAATACATCTCCAATATGAAAAATACCACTTGATCCAATATTGACGATACGAATATGTCCGACCATAGCTGGCATACAAAACACCCTTCGTTTTTAAAATTTTCTTTTCTACTATTGTATGGGCGTTTCCAATAAAATGTGTTTTTTTTTGAAATAAAAGAAACACACGCGTTATTGCGTGTGTGTGTTGAACGTTTGAGTAGGGTGTAAATCCGTATGTACATGACAAATTACATTTAAGAGCCTGTCCAGTTCTTGGCTACAATCCACTGTTCTTTGAGAAGTCATTCCATAGCGTTCAGCAAAATAGATCATTTTTTCACGTTTTTTTTCAATAGCTTGCTCAAACATTGAAATCGGCTCCATCTCTAAATGAAATTTTTAGTATATATGTAGTACATATTATACAAAAACTCCATAAAAAAGAAATACCTTCGCTAAAAAAAGTAAAATTTCTACATTTTATGCTAAATAATGAATAAGTAACGAATAAGTGCGAGAAGAATATTGTAAAAATTAGCGTGCATGAGAAGGTTTTTTTCTTGCGGATGCGAATACAATTAAAAGGTATGAGTTTTAGGATGGAGAGTGGAAATATTGCGTTTTGTAACGGCGAAGAAAGAAGAAAAGGTATTTGTAGGTATTGTGGATGAAGAAGAAGAAAAGGTATTACACTTAAGAGAAGCGCAAAGACAAAAAGGGGAAAAGGTTACAATCCCTATTACAATGTTAGAGTGTATTGAAAGAGGGACTGAATGCTTTGAGAAAGTATGTGAAATTGTAAATTGGGCAAAAGAGAACGGGGAAGCGGCGTATTATCCGTTAACAGAGGTGAAAATATTAGCGCCGATTCCAAGGCCAAGAAAGAATATTTTGTGCGTTGGAAAAAACTATCGTGAGCATGCGGTAGAAATGGGCGGAGTAGAGTCTATTCCAGAAAATATAATGATCTTTACGAAAGCACCAACAACAGTTATTGGCATAAATGAGCAAATTAATGGTCACCCTCACGCAACGGACGAACTAGATTACGAAGGAGAACTAGCTATCATTATTGGTAAGCGAGGGAAGCAAATTAAAAAAGAAAAAGCCCTTGAGCATGTTTTTGGTTATACGATTATAAATGATGTAACAGCTCGAGATATTCAAAGAAAACATAAACAGTTTTTCCTTGGGAAAAGCTTCGATACATTTTGTCCGATGGGACCGTATTTAATTCATAAATCGGTGGTTGAAACGCCGAATGCATTACACATTGAAACGGTAGTAAATGGAGAAGTAAGGCAAACTTCCAACACGAATAAAATGATTTTTTCAATAGAAGAAATTATTTCAACGATAAGCAAAGGAATGACTTTAGAACCAGGCGATATTATCGCAACAGGAACGCCGGCTGGTGTCGGAAAAGGTTTTACACCACCGAAGTTTTTACATGCTGGTGATGAAGTGGTCATTACAGTGGAAAGAATTGGTACTTTGCGAAATGTAGTGAAATGAAAAAAGAGCTATCTTGTATAAAGATAGCTCTTTTCTATGGTCTCGGATTATAGAGATAATCGATAACGGCAAAAGTGTAAAGACCAATTAATGCAAGTGTACAAATGCCAAATAATATAACCGCAAGTGCGCTTTTTTCTCGTCCAAATCCAATAATAGTAAGAATAACAGCAGTCCAAAATGATGCTTTCAGTAGTGTGAGTGTAGTAGGAGTTGAGTAATGAAGCCATGTTGTGGAAAGTAGGAAACTAAAGAATGTAACTAAAATAAAAGCTGTAGCTAAATAGTTAATATGTTTACCATATCTTAGTAGCATATCGCACCTCCTTTATGAATTTAAAATACAGAAAATTACAATTGTATCTTAATATAATTGAATGTAAAAAGAAAGAGGTTGTCCCAACATGTTGGGCAACCTCTCTATTATTACGATAATACAGCTTTAATTTTTTGGAATGCCCACTCTAAATCTTCTTCAGAGATTACTAGAGGTGGTGCGATACGAATTACGTTTTCGTGTGTTTCTTTACATAGTAGACCAGCTGCTTTTAGTTGTTCACAGTAAGGACGAGCTGGCTCGTTTAATTCGATACCGATGAATAAACCTTTACCGCGAACTTCACTGATCATTGGGTTATCAATTTCTTTTAATTGCCCAACTAATTTTTCTCCTAATTGAAGAGAACGCTCTGTTAATTTTTCTTCTTCTAAAACTTCAAGAGCTGCGATAGAAACAGCACATGCAAGTGGGTTACCGCCGAATGTAGAACCATGAGAACCTGGCTCAAATACACCTAAAATGTCGCGGTTTGCTGCAACACAAGAGATCGGGAATACACCGCCACCAAGGGCTTTACCAAGTATGTACATGTCAGGAGTTACATCGTCCCAGTCACAAGCGAATACTTTACCAGTACGGCCTAAGCCTGTTTGGATTTCATCTGCTACGAATAAAACGTTTTCTTTTTTACATACTTCAAGAGCTTCTTTTAAGTAACCAGCTGGTGGGATGTTAATTCCTGCTTCACCTTGAATTGGCTCTAAAATGAATGCTGCTGTGTTTGGTGTAATTGCGGCTTTTAATGCTTCTAAATCACCGTAAGGAATTACAACGATGCCAGGAAGCATTGGACCGAATCCACGCTTGTACTCTTCATTTGAAGACATAGAAACAGAACCCATTGTACGTCCGTGGAAGTTATCTTCACAAACGATGATTTCAGCACGGTTTGCTTCTACTTTCTTCACATCATAAGCCCAGCGACGAACTGTTTTAATTGCAGTTTCAACAGCTTCAGCACCTGTATTCATTGGAAGTACCATTTCTTTATTAGTTAGTTTCGCAACTTTTTCGTACCAAGGACCTAATTGATCGCTATGGAAAGCACGAGAAGTTAACGTAACACGATTAGCTTGGTCAATTAAAGCGTTAATAATTTTCGGGTGACGATGACCTTGGTTTACTGCAGAATATGCACTTAATAAGTCCATATAGCGGTTTCCTTCAGGATCTTCTACCCAAACACCTTCTGCTTTAGAAATAACGATTGGAAGTGGGTGATAGTTATTTGCTCCATATGTGTCTGTAAGTTCGATAATATCCTTAGTTTGAATCATGATTGTTCCCCCTTTTGTTATTACAAGAAGTTTGTAAATACTCTAAATATTATAGCATTTAAATGTAAAAAAGCGAAACATTTCCTGAAAATAAATGAACATGTTATCATATAGAGTGAAAAAGTGTGAAAAGAGGAGGTAAGGGATACGATGGTACATATGCATATTACAGCATGGGCGTTAGGTTTAATTTTATTCTTCGTTGCGTATTCACTTTATTCAGCAGGAAGAAAAGGTAAAGGTGTACATATGGGGCTTCGTCTTATGTACATTATCATTATTGTGACAGGTTTCATGTTGTACATGGGGATTATGAAGACTGCAACAAGTAACATGCACATGTGGTATGGTTTAAAAATGATAGCTGGTATTTTAGTTATCGGTGGAATGGAAATGGTTCTTGTGAAAATGAGCAAGAACAAAGCAACAGGGGCAGTTTGGGGGCTATTTATTGTTGCATTAGTAGCAGTATTTTACCTTGGACTGAAATTACCGATTGGTTGGCAAGTATTCTAATAAAGAAAATAAAACCACCTTATAATCTCAAAGACTTGGGAGCTAAGGTGGTTTTTACTTTTTATGTCGCATCGATATGTAACTCTTCTCCATTTACTTTCGTAAAACGGAACATGTTTTTATTGGATGTAGTGTGACGGACGAAATGATGCTGTAGTGTACAGATCATCTCTTCGTTATCAAACAAAAGAATATTTACTCCTTCGCGTGACTCCTGTTTCGGTAAGAAAGATAAATAATTATGACAATACATGCAATCATATAAAGAGTAGTGAAGTGATTGCAATGATTCGGTTAATAATGTGAACACAGAGTCAGGTAATTCCTCGAGCCATTCATTATAGCTAAGAAGTAATTTTTTTCGAATACGTATCATTTCCCCGTTTTGCAGGTGGTGCTGTTCGTTGGCGATTTGTAATATATCTTGTTCATAGAAACGAGCTGGTAGCCAGTTGTTGTTATATAAAATCTCAAAACCATCTTCGGCAATATCTTCTAATAAAAATGCTTCATCATTTTCATCATCAAAGAATACCCATTCATTGTTTATATATTCTACATTACCGACTGTATGAGCGCGGGGCTGGTTATATAAAATATGGTTACGTTGTATCATACATGATTTCTCCTTTATAAAAAGTAGTTATTCCTGTTATAGACAGTTCGTGCATTCTTTATAACTAGACACATCTAGACATAGGTGGGCATACAATAAAACACGTTTTACTGAGTGAGAATGCTATTCCATATGTGGATAGTAGGTTATCGTCAAGTTTTCCATTTTTTGATCCGCACTCTTAGGGTGGGGATTACTGCACGTTCAAGAAAAGAAATAAGATGGAAGGATGATTTATATGTGCGGGATTACAGGATGGGTGGATTATAAACGCTCATTAGAAGGAGAAAGAGATGTCGTTACGAAGATGGCTGAGACGTTAGCGAAACGTGGTCCGGATGATAATAAAGTTTGGATTAAAGGCAATGTCGCATTTGGGCATAAACGTTTAATCGTTGTGGACCCTGAGGGCGGGAAACAACCGATGACTTGTTTAAAAGATGAAACGAATTACGCCATTTGCTATAACGGTGAACTTTATAACACAGAAGACATTCGAAAGGAATTATTAAGAAGAGGGTATACGTTTAAAGGTCATTCTGATACAGAAGTATTATTAGCTTCTTATATTGAATGGAAAGAAGAATGTGTCGATCATTTAAACGGTATATATGCGTTTGCTGTATGGGATGAACAGAAAGAACAAGTATTTATTGCGCGAGATCGACTAGGTGTAAAACCGCTATTTTATAAATATGATAGTGGGCGATTACTATTTGGTTCAGAGTTAAAAGCGATACTGGCTCATCCAGATGTGAAGGCGGAAGTAACGTTAGAAGGGTTATCCGAAATATTCGGCCTCGGACCGTCAAGAACGCCTGGCCATGGTATTTATGCTGGTATAAAAGAATTACGTCCAGGTCATGCGATGACATTTTCAAAGAACGGTTTATGTATATGGAGATATTGGAATGTAGAAAGTAAAAAACATGAAGACTCTTTTGAAGAAACAGTAGAGAAAACGCGCTTTTTATTACAAGATGCGATTACAAGGCAGCTTGTTTCTGATGTGCCACTATGTACTTTTTTATCAGGTGGTGTAGATTCGAGCGCTATTACAGCTATCGCAGCAAAAGAATACGAGAGATCAGGAAAAGGGCAATTACACACGTATTCTATTGATTACGAAGATAATGACAAATACTTTAAAGCGAATGCGTTCCAGCCAAATTCAGATGCTCCGTTTATTAATTTAATGACTGAGACATTTCAAACAACCCATCATCGCTGCGTCATTTCGAATGAAAAATTAGCAGAGTATTTAACTGAAGCAGTACTCGTTCGTGATTTGCCTGGTATGGCAGATATCGATTCGTCATTATTATGGTTTTGCCGCGAAATTAAACAAGATTTTGTCGTCGGTTTATCTGGGGAATGTGCAGATGAAATATTTGGTGGATATCCGTGGTTTTATAGAGAAGATGATTTACAATCGAGTGCCTTTCCGTGGATGCGCTCTACAGAAGCACGTGAACAACTGCTAAAGAAAGAATGGAGAAATAAATTAAATTTACAACAATATGTACAAAGGCGCTATGAAGAGTCGATTCAAGAAGTTCCTATTTTAGAGGGAGAAAGTCCGCTAGAAGCAAAAAGACGCCAATTATTTTATTTAAATATGGTATGGTTTATGACAACATTATTAGACAGAAAAGACCGCATGAGTATGGGGGCAAGTTTAGAAGTACGTGTTCCATTTGCAGATCATCGCCTTGTCGAATATGCGTGGAATATTCCTTGGGAAATGAAAATGTATAAAAACCGCGAAAAAGGTCTATTACGTAAAGCGTTAGAAGATGTACTTCCACATGACATCTTATATAGAAAGAAGAGTCCTTATCCGAAAACGCACAATCCACACTATACAAAAGCAGTAACAGTATGGCTTCAAAATCTATTAACGGATAAAGGTTCAATTTTACACGAATTGTTTGATAAGGAGCAGTTGAACGGATTAATTCAGTCTGGTGGCAGTGCATTTCAAACACCATGGTTTGGTCAATTGATGACTGGGCCACAGCTTTTAGCTCATTTAGCACAAATTCACGTTTGGTTTAAAGAATATGGGGTAAATATTAAGGAATAAGGGAAAAGCGGCTTACAATTATGTAAGTCGCTTTTTATTAAAGAAATTGTCATATAAAATTCAAAATCACCTTATAAATAATACTTAATTAGAATTATTATTTTGACATACTTATTATTAATTGTTATAATTGGAAACAAATGTTCTGAAAAGGATTCTCATTTATAAAATTGAGGTGTTATATAGATGACAAAGAAAAAAATAGGTTTACTCGTAATGGCGTATGGAACACCAGAATCATTAGACGATGTAGAGGCATATTATACACATATCCGTCACGGACGTAAGCCGTCAGAAGAAGCGCTTGAAGATTTAATTGGGCGCTATAAAGCGATTGGTGGAATTTCGCCGCTTGCAAAAATTACGAAAGAGCAGGCGCATAAATTAACAGATTCGATGAATAACATATTTACAGAGTATGAATTTACTTGTTACTTAGGTTTAAAACATACTGCGCCATTTATAGAAGATGCTGTAGAGGAAATGAAGCGAGATGGAATTGAGCAGGCGATTAGTATCGTATTAGCACCGCACTATTCTACATTTAGCATTAAAGCGTATAATGATCGTGCTATTCGTCTTTCAAAAGAAATCGGTGGTCCTGTTATTGAACCAATTGAACAATGGTATGATGAACCGAAATTTATTTCGTATTGGGCAGACCAAATAAAAGAAACGTTTACAGAAATTGATGATAAAGAGAAAGCAGTCGTAATTTTCTCAGCGCATAGTTTGCCAGAAAAGATTATTGCAGCAGGAGACCCATATGTAGAACAACTAAAGTATACGGCAGATTTAATTGCAGAAGCTGCAAATATTCAAAACTATACAATCGGTTGGCAAAGTGCTGGGAATACTCCTGATCCATGGATTGGTCCAGATGTCCAAGATTTAACGAAAGATTTATATGCAGAGCATGGGTACGAATCTTTCGTATATTGCCCAGTTGGTTTTGTAGCGGAGCATTTAGAAGTTTTATATGACAACGATTATGAATGTAAAGTTGTAACTGATGAATTAAATGCCAAATATTTTAGACCAAGTATGCCGAATGCACAATCTGCATTTATCGACTGTTTGGCTGAAATTGTTTCAAAAAAAGTGAAGGAAATAGTTGACAAAGGTTTAGTTTTGAATAATAATTAGTTTATAATAATTTTAAATAAATAATAATTACTATGAAGGAAAGAGGAGGATCCCCCTAGATGAATCCAAATAATCGCTTAACAACAAACCAAGGTGCTCCAGTTGGAGATAACCAAAATTCTCGTACAGCTGGTCGTCGTGGACCAGTATTATTAGAAGACTATCATTTAGTAGAAAAACTTGCGCACTTTGATCGTGAACGTATTCCGGAGCGTGTTGTGCATGCACGTGGTGCAGGTGCTCACGGTGTATTCGTAACGAAAAATAGTATGAAGCAATATACGAAAGCGGCATTTTTACAAAATGAAGGAACTGAAACGCCTGTATTTGTTCGTTTTTCAACGGTTATTCATGGTCAAGGTTCTCCTGAAACAGCACGTGACCCACGTGGGTTCGCTGTTAAATTTTATACAGAAGAAGGAAACTACGATATCGTAGGTAATCATTTACCGGTTTTCTTCATTCGTGATGCAATTAAATTCCCTGATATGGTACATTCTTTAAAACCAGCACCTGATACGAATATTCAAACGCCAGATCGTTACTGGGATTTCATGGCGTTAACTCCAGAATCTACACACATGATGACATGGGTATTTTCTGATTACGGTACACCAGCAAGTTATCGTAAAATGGAAGGTTTCGGCGTCCATTCATTTAAATGGATTAATGAAGAAGGTAAAATTGTTTATATTAAATACCACTGGAAACCACAGCAAGGTGTACGTAACTTAAATGCGAAAGAAGTGCAAGAAGTACAAGGGAAAGACTTCAATCATGCAACTCGTGACTTGTTCGACGCAATCGAAAAAGGAAATCACCCGAAATGGGATTTACACGTACAAGTTATGCAATTAGATGAAATGGACTCTTTAGACTTTGATCCATTAGATCCAACGAAAGTATGGCCAGAAGATCGCTTCCCATTAATGGAAGTAGGGACGATGACGTTAAATCGTAATCCGAAAAATTTCTTTGCAGAAGTAGAACAAGTAGCGTTCTCTCCAAGTGCAACTGTAAATGGTATTGAGCCATCGGAAGATAAATTATTACAAGGTCGTTTATTCTCTTACCCAGATACACAGCGTTATCGTCTTGGTGCAAATTACTTACAAATTCCTGTAAACTGCCCATACGCAGCTGTTCATAATCAACAACGTGATGGTGCGATGCAAGTAAATCAAAACCCATCTACAATCAACTACGAACCGAGCCGTCATGCAGAGAATCCGGTTGAAGACAAAGCTTACCGCGATTCAACTATGAAAGTAGAAGGCTATGTATCTCGTGAAAAAATCGAGAAACCAAATGACTTTAAACAAGCAGGTGAGCGTTACCGTTCATTCTCTAAAGAAGAGCAAGATAACTTAATTGCGAACTTAACAAATGATCTAAAAGACGTAAATGAACGCACAAAATTATTAGCTGTTTGTAACTTCTTCCGTGCAGATCAAGAATACGGTATGCGCTTAGCGCAGGCGTTAAATGTTGATATTACGCAATATGTAGGAAATGCTCCGAAATAAATAGGAAAAGACGACCGGGTTTCGGTCATCTTTTTTCTATAACGTTATGTGGGGTATTTTGCTTGTAAATTATGTCGGAATTTGTTTGTAAATCGATATGTTGTGTCGAACCGTTGATATATTGAAAGAAACAATCGATATATTTGAAAAATCGTTGATATATTCAAAAAACCGATGATATATTTACATTTATACTAGGTGGGGTATGTTGCCTAGTACGCAAAAAAGAGATGCAATCTACTATCAATAGATTGCGTCTCTTTTTTAGTTTGCTCGCTCTGCATGTTCATAAGCCTTCTCGCCGTGCATTGAAATATCAAGACCCATGTGTTCTTCATGTTCATCGACGCGAACAGGGAGGAAGAAGTTAATCGCTTTAATAATGGCATACGTCATGATGATCGTGAATGCATATGTTGCGCCAATTGCTATAAGTTGTTTAAACAGTAAAGCGGCGTTTCCGTAAAACAATCCGTTCGCACCATCCCCGTTTACGGTAGTAGTTGCAAATAGTCCTGTTGCAATACCGCCCCAAGTTCCTCCGATGCCGTGGCATCCAAAGGCATCAAGTGTATCGTCATACCCGAATTTTGTTTTTAAGAAGAAAACGGCGCCAAAGCATAATATACCACCAATTGCTCCGATAAGAAGAGCGGAGAAAGGTGTAACGAACCCGCAAGCTGGTGTAATAGCGACTAGACCAGAAACAACTCCGCAAGCAGCTCCCATCGCAGTCGGTTTTGATTGGAAGAACCATTCAGAAAGCATCCAAGTTAGAGCGGAGGCAGCAGCGGCTATATTTGTATTAATAAATGCAGTTAAAGCTACGTCGTTTAAGGATAATGCGCTGCCGACGTTAAAACCGAACCAGCCAAACCATAATAAGCCTGCGCCTAACATTGTAAATGGCAAATGGTGAGGAGAAGAACCGTTTATGTTTTTTCGTTTTCCAAGGAAAATAGCTAATACAAGACCAGCAACTCCGGAAGTGATGTGAACGACGTTTCCGCCAGCGAAGTCTAGTGCACCAAGTTCCCTTAGCCACCCGCCGACGCCCCATACCCAATGAGCGACAGGATTGTAAACGATCGTTGTCCATAGAAGGATAAAAATAAGAAAGGCAGAAAATCGCATTCTTTCAGCGAATGCACCTGAAATTAAAGCTGGAGTTAAAATGGCGAACATGAGTTGAAACATCATGAATAAATTGTGAGGAATAGTAGATGAGTAGTCTGGATTTGGTGCGTAGGTAACTCCGTTTAGACCGAACCAATCAAGTGTACCGATAAGCCCGTGCCAATCTGGTCCGAATGATAAAGAATAGCCGATAACAATCCATTGAATCGAAACGATAGCCATTGCGCTATAACTATGCATCGTTGTGCTGAGTACATTTTTGCTGCGAACCATACCTCCATAAAAAAGTGCCAATCCTGGTGTCATCAACATGACCATTACTGTCGTCACAAACATAAAAACTGTATCTCCCATATTCATGAGCTCTCCTCCTATAATGTTAGAAAAAATAACATCTATTTGTTATGTTTCATATCATATTCGAAATTAAACTAAAAATCAACTAAAAATTCAGAAAATTATATACATGATGTCAGGAAATCTAACATGAATTATTTTGTGAGGATTAAAATCGACATATGCGTTTCGTTCGGATAATTGGTATAATATTCTTAAAATTAAAAAACTTGGGGGATGCGTGTGGGAAAAATACGGACTAGGAAACTATTCATTTGTTTTTGCTTAGCTTTTGTTTTGTTTGTACCAATACATACTTTTGCAGACGAAAAAAGAGAGTGGCGAGATGAAGTTATATACTCCATTATGATTGATCGCTTCAATAATGGAGAACCGAAAAATGACAAACAATTAGAAGTTGGTAATTTAGAAGGGTATCAAGGCGGGGATATAAGAGGAATTATAAAAAGGTTGGATTACATAAAAGAAATGGGTTTTACTACCGTTATGCTTTCGCCACTTTTTGAAAGTGGAAAGTACGATGGATTAGACGTGCGAAATTTTAAAAAGGTAAATGAACATTTCGGGACAGACAATGATGTGAAAAAACTTGTAAAAGAAGTTCATGCAAAAGGAATGAAAGTTGTATTTCAATTTCCGCTTGGAGAAAACGAACAACAGGTAATTGACGTAATGAAATGGTGGATAAAAGAAGTTGATTTAGACGGAAGTTATGTTATACATAGTGAAAAAAAGCCGCGTTCCTTTTGGGATAACGCGCAAAAAGATATGCAAGTGATAAAGAAAGATTTTCGTATTATGACAAAGGAGGATAGCGAATACAACGAAAAAATAGTAGAATCGTTTTCTAAAGCAGATGTATCGGTGAAATCGTTATACGATGTGAGTAAAAAAGAAGGAGAATTTGTTACGTTCTTAGATAATCAAGAAACAAAAAGATATGCGCGTATTGCAAAAGAAAATATGTATTATCCGCCATCACGTTTAAAACTGGCGCTTACTTATTTGTTAACATCACCTGGAATTCCGAATTTTTATTACGGAACTGAAATTGCATTAGATGGAGGAAGTGTACCCGATAATAGACGATTAATGGATTTTAAGTCAGACGAAAAATTTATGCAGCACATAACAAAACTAGGTGAACTTAGACAGGTGAGACCGTCTTTACGACGCGGTACGTTTGAGCTACTGTATGATAAGAGCGGTATGAGCATACTAAAACGAAAATATAAAAATGAAGTAACTTTAGTAGCAATTAATAATACGAAAGAAACACAAAAAGTCTCCTTACCTGCAAGTACGATTGGTGAAAAACAAGAGTTAAGAGGATTGTTGCAGGATGAAATTATAAGAGAGGAAAACGGGAAATTTTATCTCGTTTTAAAGCGTGAAGAATCAAACGTGTATAAAGTTAACGGAGAAACAGGTGTGAATTGGTTATTTATCTCCTTAATCGTTGGGGTGAATGTATTATTTATTGCGTTTTTAATTGCAGTTAAAAGGAAGCGTAGATAAGATGAGAAGTTGCTGGCTCTATGTTCATGTCTTCTTATTGTATATGTAAGTTTGTTCGGTGGCGCGATAGTGTTTATTCTGTTGATATGAAATTTCTTAAGAGAAACGATGTGAGAATGAAAACGTCCCTAGTGAGAGGAGGGCCAGGTTAGGAAGAGGATTTTCTTCCTAACCTGTTTTTTGTGTTAGCACCGATAGGGAAGAATCTTTGAAAAATCAATAATTGCAACTATATTAATTTTACATTACATTAAAAGTTAGAGAATACTCTTATACTAATACAGTGCTAAATAGTAGGTGGGAAAATGGAGTTTTACGATTTGGGTATTACCATTAAAGAGCTTAGAATTAAAAAAAATATATCACAATCCGAATTATGTCATGGAATATGTTCGCAAAGTCAAATTAGCAAAATAGAAAAAGGTGTGATTTATCCATCTAGTATATTGTTATATCAATTATCAGAAAGACTTGGTATTGACCCAAATAATATATTTGCATTAACTCAAAGCAAAAAACTAAAATATGTAGAAAATGTAAAATGCGTAATAAAAGATTGCTTAAAGCAAAAACAATACAAAGAACTTTATGAAATAGTGAAAAAAGAGAAAAACGAAAATAACTTCCAATCAACAGAAGATAAACAATTTTTAATATGGCATGAAGCGATTGCTATATTTATGGTGGATAAATCAATAAAAACTGCTTTAGATTTTTTAAATAATGCATTAAAATTAACTGTAACTAATTCAGATTTTTTATCAGAAAGAGAAATAGATATTATGCAGACAATTGCTATATTCCATGGGGAAAATAAAGAATATGAAAAAAGTATTAATATATTAAGAAGGTGTTTAACTAATTTTAATAAGTTAGATTTTCCTAGAGATAAAGAAATTAAATTGAAAATTATTTTTAATTTAGCAAAAATTTTAGGTCATGCAAATCAACATGAAGAGGCAGTAAAATACAATGATATGGGTATCAAACTAGCTATTAATCTAAATACTTTATATTTACTAGGTGAATTATACTATGGAAAAGCTTGGAATTTATTGAAACTTAAACAACCTAATGAAGAAGATGTTGCAAATAACATGAAAAAAGCATTATTTATATTTGAACTAACAGAAAAAGAAAATCTGATAAAAATGGTTAAAGAAAAATATTTTGAAAACCAAACTGAAAAAAGTCACTCATAATTCATTTGGAAATCACTTGAAATATAATAAAACCTACAGGGAAAATCCCTGTAGGTTCTAAACTTATAAACTTTCTTCTAAAATATTAGTGTTTAATATAAATTTTTGAATAAGAGTTTACTTAGTGTACTTTTTATTTTGAAGTCTGCATCTTTATTAACGATGTATGCTTCTTTTTAAATCCATCCGAATATTATTGGTTCAAGTCGGAGGAAGGTACTTTGAAGTGTCTTTTTTTTATGACCTTTATCATTAACTATTTAATGTTTTTTTAAATGATTACATGACATAGTTTTTTTGTACCAAGCTTTGTTGATACAGTTAGACTTATCCGTTAGTGAATTCGCATTATTAGAACATCCTACAGTATTTAGGGAGAATGTGGCCAATAAAAACCAGAGTATTAATTTCTTCATAATAACCACTTCTAACTCTTTTTTAATTAACATTTTTTAAGTTCCTTATTAATTTTACATTACATTAAAGGTTGGGAAATATTCTTATACTCATAAATTGTTACGTTTTGGCGTGGAGAGGAATTATGAGTTACAGCGATTTTTAAGATGACTTTGGTCTAGGATGTAGTTACTAAGAAAAGTAATTCAAATCGAAGGGAAAACGTCTTAAGGTGTCTTTTCCTTATTTTCAATTTACTTAGCGATTTTTACCACACATACCCTTTTTCTATAGTTTGTTCTCGTAATATTGTCTCTACAAGACAAAAAAGAAAGCTCCTCTAATTAAGAGGAGTTTTCTTTTTAGCGGTAGTTAATGAACTGTACGTCGATTGGTAAATCAGCGCTACGAACAGCTGCGATTACTGCTTGTAAGTCATCACGGCTTTTTGCTGTAACACGTACTTGATCATCTTGTACTTGTGTTTTTACTTTTAATTTCATTTCTTTAATGATATTGTTAATTTTTTTCGCGTTATCTTTATCGATACCTTGTTGAAGTGTTGCGCGTTGGCGAACAGTGTTGCCAGTTGCAGCTTCAACTTTTCCGTAATCTAAGTTCTTAATTGGAACGTTACGTTTTACAAGCTTAGAAATTAAAACGTCTTTTACTTGGTCTAATTTGAACTCGTCGTCAGAAGTTAAAACTAGTACTTCTTTTTCTAATTTAATATCACTTTTACTTCCTTTAAAGTCATATCGGTTTTGGATTTCTTTTAATGCGATATTAATTGCGTTTGTTACTTCAGGTAATTCTACTTTCGAAACGATGTCAAAAGAACTATCTTTTGCCATAGTTAGCACCTCCAAATAAATTTTTAATCTTTTTATGTACTGTACATACTAAAGTATAGCTGAAAACGAGCTTAGACTTAAGTGTTTTCATACTTATAATCATGTAACCTCATTTTATTATAGTGAATTTTGGGCAGTTGGACAAATAAAGGAAAAATCGTGTTATAATTAACTTTTGTTTGGAATGATAAAAAGATAAAAAAGTTAATTTTATATATATAGAAGGGAATTAAAAAATATGTATTTACAAATAGGATCGATTGAACAGGTAACTGTTTTACGCGAAACGGAAATCGGATATATGGTTGGAAATGAAGAAGAAGAAATTTTTCTACATAAAAATGAAGTAGCTGGAGAAATTGAAGAAGGCGATACGATTGATGTATTCTTATACCTTGATCACCAAAATCGTATTTCGGCAACAATGAAGGAGCCAATTATTACAACTTATGATTGGAACTGGGTAAAGGTTGTAGAAGTTATTCCTAGTTTAGGTGTGTTTGTTGATATTGGTGTATCAAAAGATATACTAATTCCGGCTGATGAATTCCCAATTTATATGCCAGTATGGCCAGAAGTTGGAGACGAATTATATTGTACGTTAAAATTAACGAATCGTGATCGTTTAATTGCTCTCCCAGCAAGAGATAGTGATATGCAAGAAATCGTTGTAGAGGCGACGCCATCTATGCGTAATAAAAATGTAAATGGGCGTGTGTATCGTTCACTTCAAGTTGGTTCATTCGTATTAACAGATGAGCATTTCCGTGCATTTTTACATCATACAGAAAGAAAAGAACAAGTTCGCATCGGTCAGCGCGTAACAGGACGTATTATTGATGTAAAAGATGACGGCACAATTAACATTTCCCTTCTTCCTCGTAAAGAAGAAGGAATGGAAGATGATGCTGCAGTAATTTATGCATATATGGAAGAACGAGGCGGAGCAATGCCGTTTTGGGATAAGAGCCATCCAGAAGATATTAAAGAACGCTTTAACATGAGTAAAGCTGCATTTAAGCGCGCACTTGGTAAGTTGATGAAAGAAGAAAAGGTTTACCAAGAAGAAGGTTGGACTTACTTTAAGAAATAAGATAGAAGATTAAAAAGCACACCCTTATCTAAAAAGATAAGGGTGTGCTTTTTTTAATTTCCTTGCGGAGAAACAAGAGTAAATGTATCTTTCAAATCACTATCATTTATTTTAATATTTGCCTTTTTTAATTCCTCTTGTAACAATTTTTTGCTGAATACAGGATCAGCAGTACGTTCTTCCTCTAAGTTTTTGCGAATAGAGTTTTTTACTTCATCGTAAGGTTTTAAATCTTTTTTATCAGTTAATTTAATAACGTGATAACCGTTTGATGATTTTACGGGATTGCTAATTTGTCCAACATTTAGTTTGTAGGCAGCCGTTTCGAATTCAGGAGCCATTGTACCTGAATTGAAGTATCCAAGGTCTCCGCCTTTATCTTTTGATAGTAGATCTTGTGATTCTTGTTTTGCTAATTCTTCAAATGAAGCACCAGCATCTAGTTTACTCTTTATTTCTTTCGCTTCATTTTCGTCACTTACTAAAATGTGACTCGCTTTAATTTCTGGCTTATAGTGGTCTTTTACGTCTTTCTCTGTAATGCTTTTCTTAATCGCTTCATTCATAGCAAGTTTGAACTTAATTTGATTTTTAAAATCCTCTTCATCTTTTAAACCATTATTTTCTAATACTTTTTTGAATTGATCTCCATATTGTTTTTTTACTTTTTCTACTTCTTTATTTACCTCTTCATCAGGTACTTTATATTTTTTTGTGATGACGTCTTGTGCCATCATTTCGTATAGCATGTCTTTTCCGTAACGATCTTTCAATTGTTTTTCGAAGTCGTCCTTCGTAACAGTCGAGTCTGTTGCTGTGGCGACTGTAGCTGATCCGTTTTTTTGTCCGCAAGCAGATAGCATCAATATACTTATTAGTGCAGTAATAATGAAAATATGTTTCCCTCTCATGCCAACACCTCATCCGAATATGTTATCGCTATTGTAGAATATAGAAGTGAACATGAAGTGAATTTTTAATGTTTTTTTCCTTTAAAATGTAAAAAAGTACATCAACATAATTGTTGATGTACGATGGAATCAAAGGTGATCGGTCTTTTTAGAGTATGCACGTTTACCTTGCTGAATATTTTTTTGCTCTTGCTCATTTTTTTGTGTGCGTTTTGCATTATTATCGCGTGCTTTTTTGTCGTTATCACTCGTATGTGGCATATGTATCAACTCCATTTCTAAACGTTGTACGTTTATCATTTCCTTTTTCGTAAAGACTATGTATAGCGGTGCATTTATGAAGGGTAAAGGTGGATTCGAAATGGATTTGAAGTTGAATTATACTGAACTTATAAAGAAGTTAATCGTTGTAATCATCGCAGGTTTATTAAACGCGATTGGGATGAATTTATTTTTAACGCCAGCGAAAGTGTATGCGAGCGGCTTTGCTGGATTGTCTCAATTATTATCACAAATATTAGGTGATTTTTTATCGATTCACATATCTACGGGAGTATTGTTTAGCTTATTTAATATTCCTGTCGTTATTTTAGCGTGGAAAAAGGTTGGAAAGGCCTTCACCTTTTTTAGTTTTCTTTGTGTTATATTTATGACTTTGTTTCTAGAAATCATCCCTGTTAGAGCGGTTTCGAATGATATCATATTAAATGCGATTTTTGGCGGGATTATTTCGGCAATTGGAGTAGGGATTGCTTTAAAGTGGGGTGCTTCTACAGGTGGATTAGATATTATCGCCATGATTTTATCAAAAATAAAAGATAAGCCTGTCGGTACATACTTTTTCTTTTTTAATGCAATTATCATTATCGCTGCTGGCTATGTATATGGATGGGAAAAAGCGTTATATACGTTAGTGACTTTATATGTATCAACGAGAATTATTGATGCAATTCATACTCGTCATGTAAAGATTACAGCATTAATTGTTACGAAGAATGGGGCGGACGTAAGAAAGGCGATTCACTCGCGATTAGTAAGAGGAATTACAACGATACCAGCAACAGGTGCTTATACGAATGAAAATAAAGAAATGTTAATGATGGTTATTACCCGTTACGAGTTATACGAATTGGAGAGGATTATTAAACAAGTGGACCCAGGTGCATTTACAAATATACTGCAAACAGTTGGGGTGTTCGGATTGTTTCGGAAAGATTAAAGAGGACCGAAGTTGGTCCTCTTTTTTAATGTATATTCGTAATGTTTTGCAATTGCTCTTGCATTTCACGGAGCTGAACTTTTTCAGCAGTTGAAGAGTTTGCGTAAGCGGATTGCAAAGCATTTTTTGCTCTATATACGAGATCTTGTTGCTCAGTACCGCTTGAACAAGATACGGCATTTTCAACAGCATCTCTAGCTTGTTGGAATAGTAAGTTCCCCATTTAAACCCCTCCAAAAGAAGAGTTACTTCTTGCCTTTTCTGCCTCAGCTAATGTACCTCTGTACGGGAATCTTGCATCATGCTTCATAACAGCATCGGCTCCTTGTTGGATAAAACGCTTTGATTTGTTCTTTTTACCCATTCGAAAAACCCCCTTTATTTAGCTGAAAACAATCGACGCGATGTCTCTTGCGTCTACTTATAGTATGGACATTTGGCAGGAAACTATAAGTAGGGAATTTTTAGATTACAACCCAAGAACCTCTTCTAAATATAAAGCAATACCATCTTCTTCGTTCGTTAACGTCGTATGGTTTGCGAGTGATTTTAATTCAGGGATGGCATTCCCCATTGCGATGCCGTGACCAGCAAATTCAATCATTTCAAAATCATTATCTTCGTCACCGAAAGCGATAATTCGCTCTTGTGGAATGTTGTAATGACTAGAAATTTTTTGTAATCCAACCGCTTTATTTAATCCGCTTTTCACAATCTCAATAATCGGCCAAGGTGCGCCCCATTTTCTATGATCGATTACTTCCGCGTGCATATCCGTTAAATGTTGACGAATTGCAGTGGAATGCTCGTCATGTGCATCAATTAATAAGCAAGTTGGATGATCGTTTAAAATATTTAATAAGTCTCCCGTAAAAATCTTAGGAGAGCCGAATTCGAAAATATGTTTTTTATCTTCATCAATTTCACGAACATACACATCGTCCATTACTTCCGCGTATATATTTTTTACGCCGAAATCAAAGCAAGCTCGTACAATTTCTTGCGCTGTTGCTAGCTCAAGAGGAGAGTGGTGTGTTCCCCAGCTTGAATCAAGAGGATGATGTACGTAAGCACCGTTAAAGTTTACGATAGGTGTGTTAAGAGCAAGTTCTTTATAGTAATCATAACTAGCACGGAATGGACGTCCTGTTGAAATAACAACAATATGTCCCTGTTCCTTTGCTTTTGCAATTGTATGTTTCGTTCGAGTGGAAATTATTTTGTTGTCTGTTAATAAAGTACCGTCTAAGTCTAATGCGATTAAATGTTGTTTGTTCATAATTTCACCTCTTATAATAATTTTTTTGTATCTATCTGTATTTCCGTTTTTAATATGCAGAAATAAGAGGTTAGACTCGGTGAAATCACCATAGATGGAAATTTCACTATATATCCATCTTACGTCTCAAAGTGCTGCGGTGTCTACTATTTATCGTTGGAAATTAAGAAAAGTCAACATCTTTTTAGAAAGTTCAAACAATGTTTCTTTCATTATGTACAAATTGTGAAAAGGGTTACATTGCTCGTGTGATGAGGCATATAATGAACATGTAATCTTCTCGTATATGTTTGACTCTCCTTTGAAACTAGCCTAGAGTAGGTTGGTTTCTTTTTTTTCTACAAGTAGGAAAGAAATCCCTGCTTACGCTTGTATCATTCATATATATGTACAAGGACGAGATGTAGTACTGTTTCCTAAACATGACAGAAAACCTTTCTTTTAAAATGGATATACTAATGAGGCAAAGACGTCATGGAAGGAGAATGAAAATGGGACAAAATCGCAGGTTTCGTTCTGGACAAAAAGCGCCGAATGATGGTATTTATGTAGAAATTGGTGAAACGGGAAGTATGGTGAAAAATCCGCAAATGGTACAATTAACTGCCGGTGAAAAATTTCCAGATAATACGAATCATAACCGTCAGTGGACATATAAAAGAAAACCGTAACAGAAGCCGCAATCGTTATTGCGGCTTTTTTGTCGTTACACATTATAATTTCATTTACCGTATTTTTAAAACAATATAATGAATGCTTCCTTTTTCTTTTTCCAATAATAAGTTTGAAAATACATAGGCAAAATTATTGTATAAAAAAGTAAGTTGGCGTATAATCAAATCAAAGGTCAAAGAAAGTCAAACTTTTGGAGGGCTGTAAAGATGGACTTAAATCAAATGACAACAAAAACACAAGAGGCGATTATGAGTGCCCAATCTTTAGCGGTATCTCATCATCACCAAGAGGTGGATACTGTTCATCTATTACTTGCATTATTAGAAGAGCAAGATGGATTAGCAGTACGTATATTTCAAAAAATGAATGTTGATATAGAAGCATTAAAGCAAAGCGCTGAAAGCTTAATTAAAAAGAAACCTTCTGTAACAGGGAGCGGTGCAGAGGTTGGAAAATTGTATGTAACGGGCGCTCTGCAACAATTGCTTGTAAGAGCAGGGAAAGAAGCAGAAAAACTACAGGATGATTACATTTCAGTCGAACATGTATTGCTTGCTTTTTCCGAAGAAAAAGGCGATATAAATCAATTATTTGCAAGATTGCATATTACGAAAGATAACTTATTACAGTCTTTAATGACAGTTCGGGGGAATCAAAGAGTGACTAGTCAAAATCCAGAAGTAACTTATGAAGCGTTAGAAAAATATGGCCGTGATTTAGTGGCAGAAGTGAGAGCCGGGAAAATTGATCCTGTTATCGGCCGAGATAGTGAAATTCGACGCGTTATCCGCATTCTTTCACGTAAAACGAAAAACAATCCTGTTTTAATTGGTGAGCCAGGTGTTGGTAAAACAGCAATCGTTGAAGGATTAGCACAGCGTATTGTGAAAAAGGATGTACCTGAAGGATTGAAAGATAGAACGATTTTTGCATTAGATATGAGTGCGCTCGTAGCAGGTGCGAAATTCCGTGGTGAGTTCGAAGAGCGTCTGCAAGCTGTATTAAATGAAATTAAAAAGAGTGAAGGCCGCATTTTATTATTCATTGATGAACTTCATACAATCGTTGGAGCTGGTAAAACAGAAGGTGCGATGGATGCAGGAAATATGTTAAAACCGATGCTTGCTCGTGGTGAACTGCATTGTATCGGGGCGACAACATTAGATGAATATCGTAAATATATTGAAAAAGATCCAGCACTAGAAAGACGTTTCCAACAAGTATTAGCAGAAGAACCAACTGTTGAAGATACGATTTCCATATTACGTGGATTAAAAGAACGCTTTGAAATTTATCACGGTGTAAATATTCATGACCGTGCGATTGTAGCAGCGTCAGTTTTATCAGATCGATATATTTCAGATCGCTTCTTACCGGATAAAGCGATTGACCTTGTTGATGAAGCGTGCGCAACAATTCGTACAGAAATCGATTCTATGCCGACAGAATTAGATGAAGTAACGCGTCGTATTATGCAGTTGGAAATTGAAGAAGCGGCTCTTGGAAAAGAAACGGATCGTGGTAGCCAAGAGCGTCTAAAAACATTGCAACGTGAATTATCGGATTTAAAAGAAGTTGCAAGTGGTATGAGAGCGAAATGGGAGAAAGAAAAAGAAGACATTCACAAAGTTCGTGACTTACGTGAACATTTAGAACGTCTGCGCCGTGAATTAGAGGAAGCAGAAGGTAATTACGATTTAAATAAAGCAGCCGAACTTCGTCACGGGAAAATTCCTGCAATCGAAAAAGAATTAAAAGAAGCGGAAGAAATGGGCGCGCATAATAAACAAGAAAACCGTTTATTACGTGAGGAAGTAAGTGAAGAAGAAATTGCAGATATTGTTTCACGCTGGACTGGTATTCCTGTTGCTAAACTTGTTGAAGGCGAGCGTGAGAAATTACTACGCTTAGAGCAAATCTTATCAGAGCGTGTCATCGGACAAGAGGAAGCAGTAAGCTTAGTATCAGACGCGGTTCTTCGTGCGCGCGCTGGTATTAAAGACCCGAATCGTCCAATTGGTTCCTTCATTTTCTTAGGCCCTACGGGTGTTGGTAAAACAGAACTTGCAAAAACGTTAGCGCAGTCTTTATTCGATAGTGAAGAGCAAATGATTCGTATTGACATGTCTGAGTATATGGAGAAACACGCTGTGTCACGCTTAATTGGTGCGCCTCCTGGATATGTAGGATATGAAGAGGGCGGTCAATTAACAGAAGCGGTAAGACGTAAACCGTATTCAGTTATTTTGTTAGACGAAATCGAAAAAGCACATCCAGAAGTATTCAACATTTTATTACAAATGTTAGATGATGGACGCATTACAGATTCACAAGGAAAAACAGTAGACTTTAAAAACACAGTTATTATTATGACTTCAAATATTGGATCTGCTCATTTACTAGAGGGATTAGAAGAAGATGGTTCGATTAAAGAGGAATCAAGAGACCTTGTAATGGGGCAATTAAGAGGACATTTCCGCCCTGAATTTTTAAACCGTGTTGATGAAATTATTTTATTCAAACCTCTTACAACGAATGAAATTAAAGCCATTGTTGATAAAATTGTAAAAGAACTACAAGGCCGTCTAGCTGACCGTCACATTACAGTAGAATTAACAGATGCAGCAAAAGAATTTGTTGTAGAAGCTGGTTTCGATCCAATGTACGGAGCTCGTCCATTAAAACGATACGTACAACGTCAAGTGGAAACGAAATTAGCAAGAGAATTAATTGCAGGAACAATTACAGACAATAGTCACGTAGTTGTTGATGTAGAAAATAACGAATTAGTCGTTCATGTGAAATGAAAATAAAAAAGAGTTCGGATAAAATCCGGACTCTTTTTTTAGTGTTGTTCTACTGGCTCGTTTGGAATTGCAGCTGAAATTGCGAGTACTAATACAGCAAGAACAACTGAGAAAATAGACGCTTGGTTAAAGTCGTATGTACCGCCAGTCATAGAGCCAATTACGTAGCTCATCATATGTACAAGTAAGAACGACCAAATTAATGCCCAAATGAAACGCATATTTTACACCTCTATTCGTTCAATCTGTCCTTATTGTAACACAATTGAAAAAAGAATATAGAAAAATATTTGTAGATTTTTCAACGCAAATTTGCATTCCGTTCATACATTATAAAAGAGTGGTTTTATATGTTTAGAAAATAAGGCGGGGGAAAAATGAGTATTACGGAACGTTTTTTTTACTTAGAAAAAGAACCATGTGTCATTTATTTACCGGAGAAGCCAAATGGATTTTCTGTTATGCTCCTCGGTGATTATAACTACTTTATTGAGAATGGTACAAGTTTATGGACACAACATGCGGGTAAATCTTATTTCTTACATGGTCTTATTGAGCAAGGCTACACGGTCTTTTCCTCTAATTTATACGGAAGACATTGGGGGAACGATCAATCTGTTCGTCTGGCAAAACGTTTATATGATGTTGTTTTGAGAAAAGAGACGTTAAATGCGAAGATGCACATTATGGCAGATGGTATGGGAGCGCTTGTGGCACTTGAAATGATGAACAAATATCCTGAATGTATTCGTTCTGTTGTTATGTTAAATCCGTGTTTAGATTTACCAGAATATGTGGGTTTTGAGAAAGAGCATAAGTTTTTTTACAAGAGACTCGTGAAGGAATTAAGTTTGGCGTATGATTCCAAAGAAGAAGAATTAGATTTAAAAATAAATAAGAAATCATTTACGCTTCTTCCATCTTGTGTACCTGTTAAAATTTTCGTATCAACACAAGAAAAAAGAGGAAGAAAACAGCAGTTGCGGAGATATGAGAAAATGAGGCAATTAAATCAATGTGATACTTCTGTCTTATTCCATCTGCAAGATGTGAAATATAAAATGGTTAGGCAAACGACCGATTTCTTTAAAAAATATGAAGAAGAATTGTGAAGCTCCCATATACATAAATGAGGAGCTATTTGTTTCAAAGGGAAAGGGTTGGTGGTATGGAACGCGTGCTGATAATAGGTGCACTTACGTTTGTAGGTTATCACCTTGTGAATAAAATGATCGCAGAAGAAGTAGAAGTGTATGGTCTTGATTTTGATGAATTCGATAGTATGACCAAAATTAATGAAGAGAAGTTATTGTTAATTGGGCGAAATGCGTTATTTACGTATTATTCGATAAGAGATGAAGATGGATGGAGATCGGTAGAGGAAGAGAGATTCGATACTGTCTACTTTTGCTTATATGAGCCAAATCAGCAATGTGGATTTCGGAATGAAAGAGTCATATTACAATATTTAAAGCGAATTATAAGAATGTGTGAAGAACAAAAAGTGAAGTTAAATTTAATTTCTTCTATTGAAGTAAGTAGTACAGGTGAATCCGAAAATAAGCGCCTATTTTTGAAAGTAGAAGAAGGATTGAAAAAAGGGAATTTAAAATATAGTGTATTTCGAGTTCCTACATTATATGGACCGTGGCAACCATCCTTTATGATGTATCATCAGCTCATTTTATCAGAATTAGACGAAAAAGAGTGCCGTTGTACGAGTGAGGAAAAAGGAAGTGATTTGCTTTACATTGAAGATGTATGTGAATACTTATGGGAAAATGGAACGAACGGGGCGCATCTTGGTATATACAATTTACTTAGTGGTAAACAGTCATTATGGGAAAAAGGTATGAATCTTTTACGCGCGGATGATAAAGTAAATAAAAATAATAATGAAATAAGAGATGAGGCTATTGAAGTCATTTCGATAAAAAGAAATACTCCGTTAGAATACGGTTTAAATAAGCAACTGGCACACATGAAAAAATATAAAGAGTTATACGAAGAGTAGCACGCGTGTTACACTATTGTATGTGAAAGTTTTAATGGAGAGGAAGAGTATAATATGAACGAAAAAAGCATGCAGTTTTTACAAATCGCAATGAAGCATTTACCGGAAGCGAAGGCAATTTTAGATGATAACGGAATTGCAATTGATATGGAGAAGGCACAGCCGGTGTTAGAGTTGTTAATGAAAGTTATGAACGAAGCTTATGAGCTTGGGAAAGCAGATAAAGAATAAAAAGCATCTTTTTAAGATGGAAGAGAGGCCCGAACCGTGGATAGAAGCGGTCAGGGCCTTTTTTATTCTCGCCTGGGGGAAAACTAGAGATATGAATAGGATAAAGGAAAAGTAGTGAAGAGAACTCTCTAGTTTAGAAGAAAAGCAGATCAAGAATAAAATCCTTCTTTTTTGATGGAGGGGAGGCTCGAATCGTGAGTAGAAGCGGTTCGGGCCTTTTTATTTGGAATGAAACACGAAAAGGTATGATTCTGTTTCTTTTAATGAAAAATAAAGTGGATAATGTGTTAGCTTTCTGTTTTATGTGAAATATATTCTAGACAAAAATACATTTATGTTTTAAAATTAGTACCAAGTCATAATAATTGATATAAAACGGAGGGCTGCGATGTGAACGTGGGCATTTTAGGGATCGGAAGATATGTGCCAGAAAAAGTAGTCACAAATCACGATTTAGAAAAAATAATGGATACATCCGATGAATGGATTCGTACGAGAACGGGAATTGCAGAAAGACGCATTGCCGATGATACAATAGATACTTCATATATGGCCGTAGAGGCTGCAAAAAAAGCACTTGAAGATGCAGGGATTAGCGGAGAAGATATCGATCTTATTTTAGTAGCGACAGTAACACCAGATCGTGCGTTTCCAGCAGTAGCTTGTGTCATTCAAGAAGCGATTGGAGCGAAACATGCAGCTGCAATGGATGTAGGTGCAGCATGCGCTGGTTTTATGTACGGAATGATTACAGCGCAGCAATTTATTCAAACGGGGACTTATAAAAACGTATTAGTAGTTGGTAGTGATAAGCTATCTAAAATTGTAGACTGGAATGATCGAAATACAGCGGTATTATTTGGAGACGGAGCCGGTGCTATCGTAATGGGAGCAGTTTCAGAAGGAAGAGGCGTTCTATCTTTCGAATTAGGAGCAGACGGAAGCGGCGGCAAGCATCTATATCAAGACGAGTATGTTATGATGAATGGCAGAGAAGTCTTTAAATTTGCCGTTCGTCAACTTGGTGAATCTTGTCTTCGTGTTTTAGATAAAGCTGGTCTTACGAAAGAAGATGTGGATTTCTTAGTACCGCATCAAGCGAATATTCGTATTATGGAATCTGCAAGAGAAAGGTTAAATTTACCACAAGAAAAAATGAGTATGACAATTGAGAAGTTCGGTAATACATCAGCTTCTTCCATTCCGATTGCAATGGTAGAGGAATTGCAAAACGGACGTATTCAAGACGGTGATTTAATTATACTTGTTGGTTTTGGCGGCGGATTAACATGGGGAGCAGTTGCTCTTCGTTGGGGTAAATAAGGACTGAGAGAAAAAAAGGAGTGTATTTTGTATGGAAAAAAAGAGGGTCGTAATTACAGGACTAGGAGCTGTTACACCGGTCGGAACAGATGTTGAAACAGCATGGGAAAACATTAAAAAGGGTGTATCTGGAATCGGGCGACTTACAAGAATTGATCCAGAACTATTTCCAGCAAAAGTAGCAGCGGAAATTAACGACTTTGAAGTCGAGAAATATATTGATAAAAAAGAAGCGCGCCGTATGGATCGCTTTACACAATATGCAGTAGCAGCAGCGAAAATGGCAGTTGCAGATGCAAAGCTTGAAATTACAGAAGAAAACGGACCTCGAATTGGTGTATGGATTGGATCTGGTATTGGTGGTATGGAAACATACGAAGAACAATTTAAGATTTTTACTGAGAAAGGCCCACGCCGCGTGAGCCCATTCTTCGTGCCGATGATGATTCCAGATATGGCAGCAGGTCAAGTATCAATCGCAACAGGAGCAAAAGGAATTAACACTTGTTCTGTAACGGCCTGTGCATCTGGTGCAAACTCAATTGGTGATGCATTTAAAGCAATTCAGCGTGGTGATGCTGATGCAATGATTACAGGTGGAGCAGAAGCGCCGCTAACAAGTATGGCATTCGCAGGATTTAGCTCAGCGAAAGCATTAACATTTAATGAAGACCCAGCAACGGCTTGCCGTCCGTTTGATAAAAACCGTAGCGGTTTCGTAATGGGTGAAGGTTCAGGTATTTTAATTCTTGAAGAATTAGAGCACGCATTAGCTCGTGGTGCTCACATTTACGCGGAAATCGCTGGTTACGGTGCAACTGGTGATGCATTCCATATTACAATGCCTGCTCCTGGTGGTGAAGGCGGAGTGCGTGCAATGCGTCAAGCTTTAGCTGATGCAGGCCTACAGCCAGAAGATATTGATTACATTAATGCGCATGGTACAAGTACGGATGCGAATGAAAAATATGAAACGATGGCAATTAAAGAAACTTTCGGTGAGCATGCGTATAAAGTAGCAATTAGCTCAACGAAATCAATGACAGGTCACTTATTAGGAGCAGCTGGTGCTGTTGAAGCGATTTTCTCTATTAAATCAATTACAGACGGAGTAATTCCTCCAACAATTAACTATGAGACACCAGATCCAGAATGTGACTTAGATTACGTACCGAATCAAGCGAGACACCAAGAAGTAAATGCAGTATTAAGTAACTCATTAGGATTCGGTGGTCATAACGCAGTGTTAGTATTTAAATCGTATAAATAATAGATAAAATAAGGAGTTTTTCCGCAAGATATTGCGAAAAAACTCCTTATTTATTTTTACGTCTTTTTCTCCTGTAGCATATACATAAGAAAAAGGAGGGATAAAGATGGGGATTGTTGAAACAGCTGAATGGCTACATTTATATTATGGACGGCCAGAGAAACTTTGTGAGAAATTTACGAAGTATATTCCGTTGCCAAAAGAAAGGTTGTATCGCTTTTTAATTTCAAAAGGGATGTATCGCCCGATCATGCGCGGGGAAAAGGAAATTAAAGAATTAGAGGAAAAGGAAATTTGGAAAGAGTTGAGCCTGGAGTATGATAAATTGAAAAATTGGTTGAAAGGTCCGGATGTCCCTGTTTTTATTTTATTATCAGATTCTTATAATCGAACTGTGCAAGAAGAGTATAACGGTAGGGCTGGATTATCTATGCGTCATGTTATTTTCTTATTCGTATGTGGACGGAATTCGGTAGAAGAATTAAAAGTGTTATTGGCGCATGAATACCATCACATATGCAGGTTACATCAAATTGAGACGAAAGAAACAGAATATACATTACTTGATACAATGATTATGGAAGGGCTAGCTGAGCAAGCAGTAACAGAAAGGTATACAGAAAAAAATAATGCACCGTGGACGGAGTATCTTTCAAAAGAAGAGGCTATTTATTATTGGAAAAATGTTGTACATGAAAGAATAAGTATAAAACGAGGAACAAGGGAACATGACATCTTATTAAATGGCTTTCACTCTTATCCGAAGATGCTTGGCTATGCGCTTGGATTTCATATTGTCAAAGATTGTGTAACTTTGGAAGGAGGAGATACACTTTCTTTATTATCTATAGATGCAAAAGAAATATTGAATAAAGCAAATACATTTCATATATAAAAAAACAGGGGCTCTATTTCCTGTTTTTTTTAGTATTAATAGAAGAAAAAATAATAATTAGAATATATTTCCTCAAGTGGAATAAAGTTAAGCAAAAATGAACATAATGATTGGTACAAACAGTAGTGAAGTGAGGGGTAGTGAATGTTATATCTACATGATGTATGGGTAAATTGGTTTGAAGGTGAAGAGAATGGGTATAACGTTTGTCATTTTTACGAATGGCGGAAAGATGATACGATTGAGCTATTAGATCAAGTGCCATTATTAAAAGTAGATGCCACATTATATCATTACATCGAGAACGAATTGTTAGAGCTTCCGCAAAAAATGCTGGAAGACGTACATCATAAGGCTTATATTCGTAAAAATCATGAACGTTTGCAGCAAGAGTATTGCTTTGTTGTTACAGATGGAAAAGGAATTATTGCGATTGACACAATTGGTTACAATGTACCAATTCGCAAAAGCAGACTTATACCACGCCAAGAGCAGATGGTATATGAGATGGTAGAAAACGTACAAGCAGAAAAGTATGAGTTCCAAGTAGAAGAAACAGAAAAAGAACACCACATTTTATCACCATCGCCTTTCATTATGAATGGCTTGACTCGTAAAGAAAGACAGCTAAAACAATTATTATTTATGGCGTTAGATCAATTACATACAACGAAAAATACAGCAGAGATTCGCTATTGGTACACAGAGTGGGATCCATCAGCATATGGAACGGTTCAACATATGGAGTTCGAGGATATTTGGGCTAGACTGTATGATGAAGCGAAAGCTGGCTGGTCTGAGAAACATGAACAATTATGCGAGCGTCTCGTAAAAGGACAGCCATTTTTTGAAAAGTTATGGGAAATGGAAAATGAGCAAAAGGTAAATTAAAAAACCGCCAATTGGCGGTTTTTTAATTTTGTAGTAACCTAGCTCCGGTAGCAAGCCCTCCGCTTTATATGAAATCCAGCTCCGGCTCCTAGCCCTTCGCTTTATATGTTACCTACGTTTTCTACTTAACCCCATTGCATTTTCTACTTTGCGTAGTTGTTTGAATGCAACACGGTTTGCTTTTTCGGCACCTTTGTCTAGAATTTCGTCTAGTTCTGGTGAGCTGATTAGTTCGTTGTATTTGTCTTGGATTGGACGAATTGCATCTACGACTACTTGCGCTAGGTCGCCTTTGAAGTCACCGTATCCTTTTCCTTCGTACATTGCTTCAATTTCTTCAACTGTTTTTCCAGAGAATGAAGAGTAGATTGTTAATAAGTTAGAGATACCAGGTTTGTTTTCTTTATCAAATTTCACAATACCTTCAGAGTCAGTAACAGCACTCTTAATTTTCTTTTCAATTGTTTTTGGCTCATCAAGCATACTGATCATTGATTTTGGATTCGGATCAGATTTGCTCATTTTTTTCGTAGGTTCTGTTAAGGACATAACGCGAGCTCCTACTTTTGGAATACGAATTTCAGGCATTGTGAAGATTTCACGGTAACGTTTGTTGAAACGCTCTGCTAGGTCACGTGTTAATTCGATATGTTGCTTTTGATCATCACCAACCGGCACGATTTCAGTATTGTATAGTAAAATATCAGCAGCCATTAGTGGTGGATACGTAAGTAATCCAGCTGGAACTGAATCTCTACCAGAAGCTTTATCTTTATATTGCGTCATACGCTCTAATTCTCCAACGTAAGCAACAGATTGCATGATCCAACCTAGTTGAGCGTGTGCTGGTACTTCTGATTGTACAAATAAAGTAGCTTTTTCAGGGTCAATGCCACATGCCACATAAAGTGCAGCAAGACTGCGGATGTTTTTACGAAGTTGTACGGGATCTTGAGGTACTGTAATCGCATGTTGGTTTACAATACAGAAATAACAGTCGTGTTCATTTTGAAGCTCTGTAAACTGCTTCATGGCTCCTAAATAGTTTCCAAGTGTAATCGTTCCACTTGGCTGAATACCAGAAAAGATAACTGACATAAGTAATTCCTCCTAAAATTGAATGCGTGATGGGGGAAGAGAAGGCAAACAAAAAAGCCCATTCATCCCAAAAACTATAGGGACGAATGGACCGCGGTACCACCCTAATTATTTCACCACTGTGAAGTCTCTCTAATCCATAATAACGTTTGGATATAACGCCAAAGCCTACTACTTTCGGTTCGGTTTGGTGCTCAAAAGCCCATTCCATACTGTACAATTACTTGTTCACACCGACCACAAGCTCTCTGAAATTGCCTCAATATGTACTCTTCTTTATCATCGCATACATATAAATTTATTTATTGTTACTTGAGCTCTTTTAATATGAAAGAACTAAAGTTTTATAACAAAATGTTTTGCTGATTATTATATCATATGGGATAGTGTTTGCAAACTACATCAAAATAGTAAAGCTAATAAGGGTCGAGAACAACCCAAGAACGATACCTGTAATACAAATTGGATATGTCCATTTGAATGAATATGTTTTATAAATATGTTCTTTCTTATCTGTAGGTTCCTCGACTTCTTCAATTAAAGAGTCAATCTTTTTGTTCGTACCAAATACTCTTTGGAATGCGTAAATGGTTACATTGAAAAAACCATTTTGAAATATGTATAAAAAACCGCCGATAAGAATAAAAAACAGTGCAATATAAAACAAGATGTTGACAAAATTCAACAAAAATTGCGATGAAATGAGGAATGCGCCAATACTAGAAGCGATTATCGCTATGAAAATTAGTATACAAGTATGAAAAAAAACTTTATTCAAAATGTTCCCCTCCGTCAAAATATTACTAGAATTATTATACTATAAAAGCTATAATATGTACTAGAATTAATTTTTTGAAAATTATACGCAATTAAAGGTCTGATTTCAAGATGATGGTATCAATGTTAACGTATCCCTTTACAAAAAAAATAAAAATATAAACATTTTATTAAAAATTTTAACAAAAAAACAAAAAACTATATTCACAATTGTTATATTATATGTATAATGAAAATTGTAGAAACTTGGAGATTATTCTTTCAATTCTACTTTTTAACAAGTGAGGGTACAGGAAGTGCAATTAGGGGAGGCAACACAACATGAAGAAAAAGATACCGTTATTACTTGCATCGACTTTAACTGCAAGTATGTTGCTGGGTGCGTGTAGCTACCAAAAAGATGACGCAAAAGCAAAAGGGAAAGAAAAAACTACGAGTAGTAGTAACGGAAAGCAGGTTCTTAATTTAACAGAGTTATCTGAAATTCCGTCAATGGATGCATCGCTAGCATCTGACTCTGCATCTTCTACAGCATTAAATAATACGATGGAAGGTTTATATCGTATCGGCAAAGATCAAAAGAGAGTGCCTGGAATTGCAGAAGATGTTCAAAAGCTAGATGACGGAAAGAAATACATATTTAAATTAAGAAAAGATGCAAAATGGTCGAATGGGGAGCCTGTAACAGCAAAAGACTTTGTGTATTCATGGAAAAGAGCAGTAAATCCAGATACAAAAGCGACGTATTCGTACATTATGTTTGATATTAAAAATGCAGAGAAAATTCATAAAAAAGAATTACCTGCTGACCAATTAGGTTTAAAAGCGATTGATGATTATACATTAGAAGTGGAATTAGACAATCCCGTTCCTTACTTTGTTGATTTAACAGTTTATCCGGTATTTTACCCACTAAATGAAAACTTTGTAAAAGCACAAGGTGATAAGTTTGGGTTAGAGGCAAATACAACATTATATAATGGGCCATTTGTTATGAGTGATTGGAAACATGAGCAAAGCTTCCAGTTTAAGAAGAACCCATCATATTGGGATAATAAAACGGTTAAAATCGAAGAGATTAACTTTAATATTGTAAAAAATACGTCAACTGATGTAAATTTATATGAGACAAACTCGATTGATCGTGCGGCTCTAACTTCAGAATTTGTTGATAAGTTTAGACAAAGCTCAGAATTCCACACAAGAAAAGAAGCAGGGGTTGCTTACCTAAGATTTAATCAAAGTAATCAATACTTAAGTAATAAAAACTTAAGAAAAGCAATTTCAATGTCCTTTGATCGTGATAACATTGCGAAAGTTATTTTAAATAATGGTGCGATTGGAGCTTATGGATTTGTTGGAAAAGATTTCGCTGAAGGTCCGAATAAAAAAGATTTCCGATCTGAAAATGGAAAGCTAGTTGAAACGAATCCAAAAGAAGCGAAAAAGCTTTGGGAAACAGCGAAGAAAGAGCTTGGCACTGATAAAATCGAACTAGAATTCTTAAACTTTGATAATGAAGATGCAAAAAAGGTTGGTGAATTCTTAAAAGGTGAGATGGAAAAAAACTTACCTGGTTTATCAATTAAAATTAAACAGCAGCCATTTGCACAAAAAAATAAATTAGAAGATTCTCAGCAATATGATATTGCGTTTGGTATTTGGGGCCCAGATTTCCCAGATCCAATCTCATATTTAGATATGTTTGTTACAAATGGTTCTCAAAATAAAACAGGGTATTCTAATCAGAAATATGATGAGTTAATTCTAAAAGCTAAAACAGATACAAAAGATTTACAAGCACGCTGGAACAACCTTTTAGAAGTAGAGAAGATGTTAATTAAAGAGGATGCAGTTATCACTCCAATCTTCCAAAAAGGTTCAGCATATATAGTAAAAGATGCTGTAAAAGATATTATACCAATCAACTATGGTGGTAGATTAACTTACAAATGGGCATCTGTTGAACAAAAATAATCTTTTTTTCCATCGTTTACAGGGGTATATGCCTATGATGGGCATATGCTCTTATTTTAAAAAAATAAAAGTAAGAATATTTCAAACTATCTTATTGCTTTTGAGAAAAACGGGGAGGTGCTTGACTATGGGACGTTATGTATTAAAACGTTTCGTGTACATGGCTTTGACATTATTTTTAATTACTACGCTGACTTTCTTTTTGATGAAATTACTTCCGGGTTCTCCGCTTAAAAACCAGGAGAAGCTATCACCGGCACAAAAAGAAATCATTCTTGAAAAATATGGTTTAAATGATCCAGTACCAGTTCAATATGCGCGTTACTTAGGTAACTTAGCAAAAGGTGATTTAGGGGTATCATTCCAATATGATAACCGTCCAGTAACAGATATGATTGTGGATCGCATTGGACCATCAGCACAACTTGGTTTACAAGCGATTATATTAGGAACATTTATTGGTTTAATTTTAGGAATCGTTGCGGCACTTCGTAACAATACGTGGGTCGATTATGGAGCGACAATTATTTCCGTACTCGGGATGTCGGTACCATCATTCGTATTCGCCGCTTTACTACAATATTTCGTAGGGGTAAAACTTGGTTGGTTCCCAGTAGCGTTCTGGAAAGGACCAGAGTTTACAGTAATGCCTACAATTGCTTTATCGATGGCAGTTATCGCAACAATCGCACGTTTCTCTCGTGCAGAATTAATTGAAGTTATGCAAGCCGATTACATTTTAACAGCAAAAGCAAAAGGAATTAGCCAAGGCGTTATCATTGTCAAACACGCACTTCGTAACGCATTAATTCCAGTAGTAACAATTTTAGGACCAATGGTTGCGGCATTAATTACAGGAACACTTGTTATCGAGCAAATTTATGCTGTACCAGGGCTTGGGGAACAATTCGTTAAATCTATTACAGTGAATGACTATACAGTTATTATGGGAACTACGATTTTCTATAGTGCTATCTTCATTTTAGTTATTTTCATTGTCGATATTTTATACGGAATTATTGATCCTCGTATTCGTTTAGCGGGAGGGAAAAAATGATGAAAGATGTACAAAAATTATCTCCAGATTTATTTCAACAAGCCAATCAAAATAATGTTGATAATGAAGTCATTGCCCGTCCAAGCTTAACGTTTTGGCAAGATGTAAGAAGACGTTTATTCCAACATAAAGGTGCGATGATTGGTTTCGTATTATTAAGCCTTATTATATTACTAGCGATTTTTGGACCGATGGTAAGTAAACACTCGTATAAAGAGCAAGATTTAGGTCGTGCGAAAATGCCACCCAAAATTCCAGTTATTGAAAATGTTCATTGGTTACCATTTGACGGTACAGATCAATATGGTGTTGACCAATATGAAAAACGTGATATTAAAGAGTACTTCTGGTTTGGTACAGATGATCTTGGTCGTGATTTATGGACAAGAACATGGGAAGGTACACGCGTATCATTATATATCGCTCTTTTAGCAGCAGCAATTGACTTAGTAATTGGGGTTGCATACGGAGGTATTTCGGCGTTTTATGGCGGCAGAGTAGATAATATTATGCAACGTATTATGGAGATTATTAACGGTATTCCATACTTAATCATCGTTATCTTAATGGTAATCATTATGGGATCTGGTATATGGTCAATTACACTCGCAATGGCAATTACAGGTTGGATAGGGATGTCGCGTATCGTTCGTGGGCAAATCCTGAAATTAAAAAACCAAGAATATGTATTAGCATCTCGTACATTAGGTGCAACAAATACACAATTAATTGTGAAACATTTAATTCCAAACGTAATGGGACCTATTATCGTAATGACAATGTTTACAATTCCATCAGCGGTGTTTGGTGAAGCGTTCTTAAGTTTCATCGGTTTAGGAATTCAGCCACCATTTGCGTCACTAGGTTCTCTTGTAAATGATGGTTATAAATCTATTCAAACGTATCCGCATATGATGTTCATCCCTGCGGTTGTCATCAGTATATTAATTTTAGCGTTTAACTTAATGGCAGACGGATTACGCGACGCGTTAGATCCAAAAATGCGTAAGTAAAAGAGGGGAGAGGCAAAGATGAAAACATTGTTAGAGGTAAAAGATTTACAAGTCTCCTTTGATACACATGCAGGTGAAGTGCAAGCTGTACGCGGCGTTACTTTTGATTTGAAAAAAGGAGAGACATTGGCGATTGTAGGAGAATCTGGTTCAGGGAAATCAGTTACTTCTAAAGCGTTAATGGGATTAATTCCGAATCCTCCTGGACGCATTAAAAATGGTGAGATCGTATTTGAAGGTCGTGACTTAACGAAATTAACAGAAAAAGAAATGCAGCAAGTACGTGGTAAAGATATCGCGATGATTTTCCAAGATCCAATGACATCATTAAACCCAACGATGACAATTGGAAATCAAATTATGGAAGGCCTTATTAAACACCAAGGGATGAGTAAAGCAGACGCACGTAAAGTTGCTTTAGAATTAATCGACCTTGTAGGTATTCCAAATCCAGAAGCTCGTTTAAAACAATATCCTCACCAGTTCTCAGGTGGTATGAGACAGCGTGTAGTTATTGCGATGGCGTTAGCTTGTAACCCGAAATTATTAATTGCCGATGAGCCGACAACAGCGCTAGACGTTACGATTCAGGCACAAATTTTAGAACTTATGAAAGACATTCAGCAAAAAACAGAAGCGGCAATTATTTTCATTACGCATGACTTAGGTGTAGTAGCAAACGTTGCTGACCGAGTGGCAGTTATGTACGCTGGTAAAGTTGTTGAAATTGGAACTGTAGATGAAATTTTCTATAATCCGAAACATCCATATACTTGGGGCTTAATCGCATCTATGCCAAGTTTAGATGGCTCAGAGGAAGAGTTATACGCAATTCCTGGAACGCCTCCGGATTTATTGAAGCCGCCGAAGGGTGATGCTTTTGCACCACGTAACCCACAGGCATTAAAAATTGATTTTGAAATGGACCCACCTTTATTTAAAGTAAGTGATACACACTATGCGGCAACTTGGTTACTTCACGAGCAAGCTCCAGAAGTAAAACCACCGGCAGTCGTTGAAAAACGCATTCTTCAAATGAAAGCAGGTGAACAACATGACTAAACAACGTGAGAAATTAATTGAAGTAAAAAATGTAAAGCAGCACTTCGACGTGAGTGGTGGTGTTGTCAAAGCGGTTAATGATATTTCATTTGATATTTACCGCGGAGAAACATTTGGTCTTGTAGGAGAATCAGGTTGTGGTAAATCAACAACTGGAAGAACGATTATTCGTTTATATGATGCAACTGCTGGTGAAGTATTGTTCGATGGTGAAAACGTACATGGTAAGAAATCACGCGCAGAATTGAAGAAATTCAACCGTAAAATGCAAATGATTTTCCAAGATCCATACGCATCATTAAATCCTCGTATGACAGTAGGGGATATTATCGCAGAAGGTATTGATATTCACGGATTAGTGAAAAGTAAAAAAGAGCGCATGGACCGTGTTCATGAACTATTAAACACAGTTGGTTTAAATAAAGAGCACGCAAACCGTTTCCCGCACGAATTCTCAGGTGGACAACGTCAGCGTATCGGTATCGCTCGAGCGCTTGCTGTAGAACCAGAATTTATCATTGCGGATGAGCCGATCTCAGCACTTGACGTATCGATTCAGGCGCAAGTTGTAAACTTACTGAAAAAGCTACAAAAAGAAAAAGGTCTAACATACTTATTTATTGCCCATGATTTATCAATGGTAAAATACATTAGTGACCGCATCGGTGTAATGTACCGTGGTCAAATCGTTGAGCTAACAACAAGTGAAGAGTTATATGCGAATCCAGTTCATCCATATACGAAATCACTATTATCAGCAATTCCGCTACCAGATCCAGATTATGAGCGCAATCGTAAACGTATCGTATACGATCCATCGCAGCATGATTACGGTAGCGAAGTGCCAACAATGCGTGAAATTCGCCCAGGGCATTTCGTACTATGTTCTGAAGCAGAGTATAAGAAATATAAAGAGATTTATCAATAATAAAAAAAGCCATTCTTTAAGGATGAAGTGCACCCCAATTGTTAGACACAGTCTAACAATTGGAGGTGCATTTTTTATGGCTAAATTTTCTTCAAAAGAAAAAAC